>NZ_PHNG01000710.1:0-148990 GCF_002803435.1 Bacillus sp. mrc49
TGTTCTTCATTCTTTTTATATTCGTTGTAATCATCTGCTCCCTCACCTCTCCTTAAAGAATCTTTGTCGTCTGCTCACTTATTTTTTTATAGAAGATGGACATGTCTTTATCACCATACCCGTTCTCCACTGCTTCTTCATACAGATCAAAAAGAATTTTGCTTAGCGGCAGTTCCACATCATTCTTTGCAGCAAGCCCAAGTGCGAACCCGAGATCTTTTCTTAGCAGCTCTAAAGCAAAACCGGGTTCGTAATTATCGTTTGCGATGAAGCTTTTGTAGTTCCGCTCGTAGATTCGGCTCTGGCCATAGCTTACGTTCAGCATCTCGAACAACCTTTCAAGATCAAGATTGCTATTCTTTGCAAGGTGAAGAGCTTCACTTACCCCTGCCGTATAAAATCCGATCAAGAGATTATTGATCAGCTTTGTATTCGTACCGCTGTCGATTCGATCATTCACATGAAAAATATTCTCGCCCATTACGTCAAATAAAGGCATGGCCCTATCGAAGACAGTCTTTGAACCGCCTACCATGAAGGTGAGCGTCCGGTTTACCGCCCCTATCACGCCGCCACTGACGGGTGCCGCGAGAAAATCAACATCCTTTTTCTTGGCAGCCTCTTCGATGCGGATATTCAATTCAGGGTCTACCGTACTTGTATCGATCAGCATAACAGCGGAATCGACGAGATAAACGAGTCCTTTTTCTCCTAGGAAAACTTCTTCCACTGCCTTAGAGGATGGAAGACTTGTAAAGATCACATCACATTGTTTCACCATAGTTTCAACCGATACGCCAATCGTTCCTCCTGATTGATGAAAGGACATTTCAGCTTCTTTGTTCAAATCCATTCCATACACAGTAAAATTAGAAAGTAGTAAACTTTGCGACATAGGCAGACCCATATTGCCCAATCCGATAAACCCGATTTTTTTCATTAGGCTTCACTCCGTTCACACATTATATTTTTCTTGATCAGCCATTCTTTCTGCAATTTCACGTTTTTGTATAAATAGATTCCTAAAGAGGGGAACAGCAAGGCTGCGAACTTCTTCCAACAATACTTTTCTGCCTGCTTCGCCCGACTCCGTTCCCGTTAAAATCAACACAGCCATCTCTTCAACTCTGCGATATCCTTCTTCACAGATAACGTTCGTCATATTATTTTTCAGCCGCTCTTTTTCCATCCCGTTCTTTTGTATCGCTTTTTCAGTGCGAATGACCGCAGATTCCATCACATGAATTTCCTTCACCATGTCTGCAAGCAAACGGGAATATTCTTGTTCCTGTTGAATGTTGATATTGGCATGTATCAATGCTTTCAAAGATTTGTGAAGAAGCATGTTAGAAATCTGGATGTATTGCCGGTTTCGGTTCGCCTCCTCATCAAATAGAGGGTTTAACCATGTGCCGCCGTTTTGAAATCCTTTTTTCATCAATAGTTTGGCAATGGTCAGACGGTTTATTTCATTCGTTCCTTCAAAAATCCGGCTAATCCGGGCATCCCGATATAATCGTTCCACTTCATACTCTTGCATGTAGCCATAACCGCCATGAATTTGTAAAGCCTCATCCACGATTCGATCAAGGATCTCGGAGCAATGAACCTTATTGATCGCACATTCGGCTGCATAGTTTGCCAGTTTTCCCAATTGTTCATCGAGAGGTTCGTCCGTTTCGAATACGTTGTCCAAGCTATCAGCCGTTCTGTAGGCCGCACTTTCCGCTCCATAAATCGCAATCGCCATATTCGCAATCTTTTCTTGTATCATCGAAAAACCTATGATCGTCCGGTTAAATTGTTTACGCTGTTTCGCGTAGTTAATGGCAAGCTCCAATGCTTGCTTGGATGCTCCGATGTTAGAAAAGGAAAGCTTCAATCGCGCCATGTTTAGAATATTCAATGCTACACGATGCCCTTGCCCGACTTTTCCCAAAACATTCTGCGCCGGTACACTGACATCTTCCAAAATTAAAGTCGCTGTCGAAGACCCTTTTATCCCCATTTTCTTCTCTTCTGGACCGACGGAAACCCCTTTGAACGTTCTGTCTACAATGAATGCAGTCATGCTGTTATTTGTTTTGGCGAAGACAACATATACATCGGCCACTTGTGCGTTCGTGATCCACTGTTTTTCACCATTTAATAGCCAGGCTGTCCCCTGCTCATTCAAGACCGCCGTCGTTTTAGCGTTAAGCGCGTCTGATCCCGCGTTATTTTCCGTTAAGGCATAAGCACCAATCCATTCTCCTGATGCAAGTTTTGGCAAGTATTTTTGCTTTTGCTCTTCTGTTCCGTAATAAACGTACGGGAGGGTCCCTACACCTGCATGTATATTAAAGGAGACGCTGAAAGAACCGCCAAATCCCATTTTCTCGGCCACAAGCCCTGAAAGCTTTTTATTCAGGGACAATCCGCCATACGACTCTGGAACCTCTACGCTGAGTAAGCCGAGCTCTCCCGCTTCTTGAAACAATTTTTTCACCTTGCCGTTATCATGCCGATCAATCGAATCCAGCAGGGGCATTACTTCGTTTTTGACAAAGAGCTCTGTAGTCTTTGATATGAGATGATCTTCCTCATTAAAATCCTCTGGTGTAAATCCTGCCGTGTCCAGTCCATGAGGAAATAAAGGTTCGTTACATTGAAGTTCACCCATTTCTTTCCTCCTCATTTCAACTCATCGCCCTCTTCTCTCGGGCAGGCTCCTAGTTTATTGTAAGCCCTTTCAATATTGCTCACATACACTACTTTTTCTGTACAGCTCCTGATAATGATCAAAATAAAAAAACAACTTCCAATAAAGAAGTTGTTAAGTTCGAATTGATACGTAAATAAACATGTTTTCCCATGACAAAATAAAAACATGCAGATCAATCGCTCGCACTTAACACCCCCTATCCTCGTAGGTATAGATGTGTGCTGAAACAGGCAGGTCTCCTGGCTTATGATCATCACTCCCCGAACCTTCCCATCTTCATGTTTCTGAAGACAGTGGTTTATCCGGATCGCTCCCAAATACAGTTGCGGGACAGCGTCGGGCTCTAACCGACTTCCCTATTATGTAGATGAAAAAATATCAATCTACACCTGTTTCTACACGTATGAAGTTTTCCAATCAAACATATCAAAAATTTAGTCAATTTACAAATAATTTCATTAATAGATTTATTTACCTTTTAATAACCAAAGCTTATAACCTAGTTGAAATCAACTGCAATTTTCTCCTCGGAACAGCTCCCTGCTTTGTTACTCCCTGCATTTTGAACAATTTGACTATGATACTGGTTGTTGATTTCTTTTATCTTGTTTAAGTCACACTTAGGCTGACGATCATAAGTCAGCAGTCCGTTGATTTCTTGCTCTACATCCGTAAGCTGTGTGTAGCAATATCCATGAATTGACCTTGATTGTTGGACAGCCGCCATAACCCTCGCATAATCGTTAATAAACTCATCTTCAGTCGAAGAGCTCGTATAGCCCCACCCCTCACTTTCACCAACCTTGTAGGCAATTCCGCCGAATTCCGTTAATAAAATGGGTTCACCTTGATGTTGATAACCTTTTGCATAAATAGACCACTTCGTCGACATCGAATCTAATAAATTGTCTTTTGTAGATAAGTCATCTACAAAACTTCGATACTTTTCAAACTCTATACTAGTCCCATGTTGATAATGGTGAACGGCACAAATATCAGTCTTAGTCATTTCCCATCCATCGTTAGAAATGACCAATCTCGTAGTATCTAACGAGTGAATCAAATAATACAATGCTAAGGAATGAGCTTGTTGTTGTTTATTTAAATGAATATGTGGCACTCCCCAGCTTTCGTTTATCGGAACCCAAGTAACAATTGAAGGGTGATTATAATCTCGTTCAACGATCTCGATCCATTCCTTTGTTATGCGGCTAGCTGCTTTTTCACTATACATTGGAGCGGCAGCACATTCCCCCCACACTAAATAGCCCATTTGATCAGCCCAATATAGAAACCGGGGGTCTTCAATTTTTTGATGCTTTCGACAGCCATTGAATCCCATCTCTTTTGCTAAGCGTATATCCTCTTTATAAGCTTCGTCGCTCGGCGCGGTCAACAATCCATCAGGCCAATATCCTTGGTCCAAAACAAGCTTTTGATAATACGGTTTATTATTTAAATAAACCATTCCACGTTCTGTATGAATTTTTCGCATCCCAAAATAACTCTCTACCCTATCTAGAGTTTCATTACTTTGCTCCAATTCCAACACGACATCGAATAAATTAGGAGATTCAGGCGACCAGGCCCACGTTTCATCATGAAAATGAAAGGAAGTTCTGAATATATGCTGCTGATACAGCTCAACAGCCCTTTGTGTATGTGATTCGACCAATTGGACAGAATCATTTGCAATCAATTCATCTTTGAAGTAAATCTTATACCGCAAAAATTGTCCTACCTTAAATTCCGAAACTTCCGCATTGATGATCACTGTTCCATTATCTAAGTCGGTTGTAAATCGTACCGTTTCGATATGTGATGGATTTACAGACTCAACCCAGACAGTTTGCCAGATGCCAGTGGAGTTTGTATACCATATTACTTCTGATTGTTGTTTCCAATACTGTTTACCTCTTGGTATGGTTTCGTCTGTTTGCGGGTCAAACACTCTAATGGTGATCATTTGCGCTTTTCCCTTATTAAGATAGGGAGTAATATCAAATGAAAAACTCGTATGCCCGCCTTCATGCCTTCCGACAAGCTTTCCATTGATAAAAACCGATGCTTCGTAATCCACTGCACCAAAGTGCAAAATATTTTTTTTGTTCCTCATTTCTTCCGGTAAAGAAAATTCCTTTTGGTACCAAACATATGGGTGGAAGCCAGTTTCTTCAATGCCACTTAATTTAGATTGGTAGACGAATGGTACTTGTATCGTTTTATTGGTTTCCAGATTTTTATTAAACCAATTTTCCATCAGCCCTTTGTTCTCATCATCAAATGCGAAAGCCCATTCACCATTTAAATTCACCCATGAGCTTCTTACAAACTGTGGTCTAGGATATTCATGACGTTTCATTTTACCTCTCCTTTTTAACCTATTGAATTTAGATTCCCTTTTTCTCTAATTGTGCTTGTATTTCCTCCATTTTTTTAATGTGATATAGCGCTTCTGATTGGTTATTTTCAGTTAGGGCATTCAAACGGGAATTTTTATGTTTTATGAATTTCACAACTTCCTTGAACTCATCTTCAGAAAATTTGATATAAAAGCTTACGAATAGTTTCAGGATATTACCAATTGCAGGTACAAGGATGCAAATAACAAATATCCAGTGGAGAGTACTATTTGACTGGCTCGTTACTGATGGTGTATATCCGATAACTGTTAATAAAAAGCCCGATAAGCCTAGTGCAAATGCGGTTTTTAACTTACCGGTAAATGTTTGGAAACTAAACACAAGTGCCTCTGTCCTGTTTCCTGTTTTATACTCACAATATTCGACACTTTCACCAATCATATTTGGAATAACGGAAGATGCCATTGTTCTAATAAAGCTTAATGCTACGAGTAAAATGATAACAAAGGTATGATTTTCGTATCCTAGGATAAATAAACTACAGCGTAAAATAGTGTCAAGAATTAATTGTGTTTGAAGTATCCATTTCTTTTTAAACCTTTTTGTTAGCATAGGATAAAATACCAAGAAGATAAATCCGAACATTGACCAAAATGCTACAGTTGCCTGGTTTTGTGCATCTCCTAGGTTCCAGACGAAGAAATAGGTTATTAACGCCGTTTGCAGATCCCAGAAAATATCAAGGAAGAAGATGATGCAAATCACAAATAAAGGCTTTGCACTTCTAACCGTTTGCACCATTTCTTTAAACGAAACTTTTTCAATATGCTTGCTTCGTCTCTCTTTCGTAAAGGAATAGCCAAAGATCATCATTGGAATAGTAGTGACAGACAAAAAAAGCATAGCCCATGGCAGTCCTTGCATAAACGCAGTATTATTGGCAACATCATACCCCAAAATATGATGGCCGATATATTTAGCCGAAATGGGTACGAGCAAGCCAGGTAATAAAAACCCTAAATTCACGCCTGCGTTTGCAACTGTTACAGCTTTGGACCTTTCTTGACCGTCATTACTCATTGCCGTAGATAAGGACCAGAATGGAACGTCACTTAAGGTATATAGAACTCCCCATAAAATATAGGTAATCGAGATTATTGCCAACAAAACTTGGCCATCAAGCGACCATGGAATGAATAGAATCATTGTGGATGCAACAACAGCAAGGGAGCCCCATTTCATCCAAAGACGAAACTTACCTTTAGGAGAATTCGTTTTATCAATTAAAGCTCCCATAAAAGGATCAATAACAGCATCCAATATCCTCGATACCAAAAATAATCCGCCAATGAATGAAGCGCTAACAAAAAGATAATCTGTATAAAAAATTGCAATGAATGTACCCACCATTGCATAATTTAATACTTGTCCGAACCCATAGAAAAAATAGGCAATATATTCTAATAAAGCGATCTTCTCAACGGACTCAACTTCTGTTTTTTTTTCTAACGCCATTTCCATGATTATTCCTCCTAGCCCAAAATATCCAGCTGGTCTATCCGTTACTTGATTAATCCAAAATCTCATTCCTATAAACCTAATGCATTACCTTATAGAAATCCCCCCTCCCAAAATACCCTATTAAAAACCAACGCCTTTCTGCTCAATTCCTCCAGATAAGTAAAGCGCTTCCACAATTAATTCATATTATTACATTTTATTTGTAACATAACAAGATATTTGTAATAAAAATATGCAAATAAAGTAAATTATTGTTGCTGGTGAAGGGGAATAAAAAAAACCATCACACTATAAAAACAGTGTGATGGTTTTTTTATATGTAGGTACGCATGCCGTTATGTAGTTTCACTCACCTATGATTAAAAGGATTTATGGCAAATTTTCATGATTATACCTTGATCATGGTTTCCGAATTTTTCTCCAAATAGATTAATTCCCCCTTTATTTTTTGCATCTTTTTTCACTCCCAATTTCAGTGAAATGTATGGTTGTTCATGAAGTCCCAACTCGTCGATCGTTATTGATGATATTTTTTCACCATCAATGAAACAACCTTCCCCATTGATTTTCCATATTTTCAAAACACCATATTGAGTATCTTGTTGTGGCCACCAACTGGGTGTCAATAGTCCCCTTTCTCCTCCAAAATCTCCAGGTGACGTCCAAAATCCGATTTCTACACCGTTTACCCAACAAGTGATATCTGAAGGCCAATCTGATTGATGACTGGGCGCCTCAGAGCATAATTCAACAGAAAAGCTCAACTCTCCTACTTTTGCGCTGTTAGGGATTCTATTTGGAAAATGATACTCAACGAATCCGGATCGAAACCATATTAGCTGGGCATTTCTTCGGTCTGGTTCGTAAAATGAGCGGGGATCATCATTTACATGAATCGTCCCCGTTTCACTTAATAACCCGCATGTGGGCTCAACTTCACAATGGACATACTCACCGACCCCAAGTTTGAAGATAATATGAGAATCATCTGTATCAGGCGTTTTTTCAACTAAATCTATGATAATTCGATCATACCGTTTATAACTTACTTTTTGGCTGCCTCTTCCTGGAATAATCTGAGTCGTGATGACTCCGGAATTTTCTAACTTTTTAACATTTACAGCTGTAGTTGAAAAAGGAATGTTCAACATATCGGATAAATCATTTATATTCTTAGGCCCTTCCGATAAGATGCGTATAATGGTCATACGGTGCTCATTCGATAATGCTTTACAAATATCCAATGCTTCTTCAAAAGTTACATGCAGAGTCCTCATACTTACCTCCAATTTCTACAAATAATGTTGTACTACTGATTCCTTTATCCCTCTAACATTATTGGAATGAAAGGGATATTTTCATGTAAAATCGTTAAATGCCATGTTTGTTGCTTCTCTATACTCAATGTTTAAGGTACGTATATCTATTCTATCTTGATTCATAGCTTGCTGTAAAAATTCATTTGCTAAATCTTTCACAACTTTTCTTTTCTTTAAACAATTCAATTTATCCTTAACAGCTTTATGTCCCGAACCTTCCATGCGCTTAATCAAACCTTTTTATAAAAAAAGCTGCCTAAAGACAGCTTCCTTCCCAATCTAACGTCCTCGTTTCTTTAATTAATGCCTCGTCCCTCATCAGCCTTCACTGAACGAAAAAGGCTCCATTCTTTCTTCACCAGAGAACATATCTTTAATTTTAATTTGATTATTTTTCACCTCGTTCTCTCCTATGATGATGACATTACGAAATTTCTCTTTATTTGCTTTATCTAAGGCTTTGCCGAGCCTTTTCTTTCCCATTTCATATTCCACCTTATAGCCTTTATCCCTTAGGTGCCTTGCGACTAATAATGCTTGCTTTTCGGTATTTATCGGGATCACATAAAAATCCACATCAGGATTTTCCACGATATTTTCCTTCGAAGATAGTAAGGCCGTATAAATAACATCCAGACCCAATGAAATCCCCACCGTTGAATAGCTTTCATTCGTGCCGATCAGTCCACCAATGGCATTGTCATACCTTCCGCCGCTGCCAATACTTGATTTAATGCTATTATCAGATAAAAATATCTCATAAATCGTACCAGTATATATCTCCAGCCCTCTTGCTAAAAATGGATTGAATGTACATTGCTCATCGACACCAAGGAATTCGAGATAAGATTCCAGCTCTTTTAATTCTGCTACTCCCTGCTTAATTTGTCCATTCCGTTCACTGAAAGGGTTGAAATAGCCCGAACTGGCATTATCCTCGGCGGTTATAAACCGAGTAATCGAATTGATGGTTGAAGGCAGCAGCGCTTGTTCCCTTAGCTCCACCGTAACTGCCTCCAATCCAACTTTTTCAAGTTTATCAAGTATCAATATCACTTTATTGATCTTTTCATCTGTTGTTCCAAAAACCTCAAGCATTCCAGCTAATAATTTTCGATTATTATATTGGATGCTTACCTTTAAACCAAGCTTGCGGAATGCATCCATTGCCATCATCATTAATTCCGCTTCAGCAACTTGAGATTCTATACCCACAATATCGACGTCACATTGTGTAAATTCACGAAGCCTTCCCGTTTTTATCGGTCCATCCCTGAAGACTTTACCTATCTCATATCTTTTAAAAGGTCTCCTTATGCTTGGATTCATTGCAACTACTTTTGCAAAAGGAATAGTGAGGTCGTATCGCAGTGCCAAATCTCTTTCTCCCCTGTCTGTTAAGGTATACATTTCCTCTAATATTTCGGCACCCCCGCCATACTTGGAAGCTAGCAATTCCGTGTAATTTAATATCGGTGTTTCCAATGGCTTACATCCGTATTGGATAAAAACGTCTTCTATTGTCCTTCTGATGCCTCTTCGTATCACTTCTGTATCCGGTAAATAATCTTGAGTGCCCTTTACGTTTTGATAATCCATTTTTCTCATCATTCATTCCTCCAATTTTTATTAAAATAAAAAAACCGCACTAGATTTAAGTTTTATAACTTAATCCATGCGGTTTAATGATAAATAGCCTTCCTATATGCCGATTTTTAAAAATCGAATAGCAAGACTACTTTATATAATGATGTAATTGTGACAAGGAAATGCTCTTCTTAACGGACTGCATATGGTTTCACCTCAAATTTCCATATAATGTATCATACTGTAAGGGATATATCAATTCTTTTTTACCTCGTTAGCATCGTTGCCGCTGTCGGATGTCATTATTGCAAATCCTATATCAATTTAAAGACTCGTCACATCAAGCCATATCCCACTATCCAGATGGAGCACTGGATGCTTATCTGGACTACAGGAGCACCTTGGATATGATTTTTCATTGTTTTTTCCCCTCATATAAATACTAAAATGAATTCCATGAAGAAAACCACCAATCTGACGAGTAAACCCTCAAATACTGGTGGAGTATGCCGAAACTCGTAACGGATAGCAAAAATTCGAACATATATGGATTGTTTTAGGTTGTGCTATATACAAAATAGCCTCATCAAGGTTTTGATGAGGCTATCTGGATAGATGTTTGTGCACTAGAAACATATGACTTTAAGACGTTCTTTTTAGTTTTGGACGGCTTTCGTAGAATAATATTCTTCAAGGGTAATTTCGCGGCTCATGATGGTTTGAGCAATTGGTTTGCCTACATAACGAAGGTGCCATGGTTCATATTTATAACCAGTAACCGATTCTTTGCCTTTAGGGTATCGGATTATGAAGCCATGATCCGCGGCATGCGCCTGCAGCCATTTTGCTTCTTTAGTACCGCCAAAGCAATCCTCCGCCGCGCATTTACCATTTCCTCCTGTCACATCAATGGCAAGGCCCGTTTCATGCTCACTTGTTCCAGGTAATGCACTGTACGTAATTGCTTTGGCATACCCATCCCTTTTTACATAATAATCAAACAGGGCAACTTGTGTAGCATGTGATCTGTAAGCAGATACACCGAGAAGACTTACCCCCTGCTTCTTGGATTCCGCAAATAATTCACTAATGGCAGCAGCTGCTTCACTGCGCATTTTTCTCTTTTCTGTCTTTTCTTTGAAAGTGAACGGTATCGTCGTATACACTAAGTCTTTAGGAACATAGTTTTCTGGTAACTTATTTTTTTTATTGACTAGCACTGGTATGCTTTCAGGCTTTGCAACAACCTGAATGGCGTCAGATGAAGGGTTTGATACCTTCACATATTTGCTGTTAACATAACCTGTTTGGTCTTTTATGCTAACCTTTAGCCATCCGTTTGCCTCTTTCCCCAAAACTTTTAGCTTTGTGCCCTGACTAACGGTGGTTATGATCTTATTGGAAGTAGATGGACCTGTTCGGACATTCAGGTTTGCACTTGCTGTATAAATTTTAGTTGCTGAAGAGTTTGATATTTTCACATATTGGCTGCTGACATAGCCTGTTTGACCTTTTAAGCTTACTTTTAGCCATCCGTTTGCCTCTTTTCCAATTACCGTTAGCTTTGTGCCTTGTTTTACGGTCGTTATGATTTTATTGGCAGTGGAAGGACCCGTTCGGACATTCAGGTTTGCACTTGCTGTATAGGTTACAGTGGCTGCTTTGGCTACACTTGGGGCTAACTCCTTAATAGTTGCCTGGTTAAAGCCGATTAAACCAACAAATAAAACAATGAAAGTAAGACATATTACTTTATTTAGTTTTGTCATATAGAACACCTCAACTTCAGGTTATATTTTTAAGCGAAAAATGTCACTGGTATATTGTACTATTTAATTTTGTTGGTTAATAAATACATTTTCCCGCATCATAGTCTGCCAACTAGATCATCAACCCTAAATATCATTCTATATAAGCGCTCTATCCTGCCCATCATTTCTGCCTTGTTATTTACACCCATTTTGGTATGTAATATTTATGGTTATGGTCCATCCGTTACTTTGATATTCTTCGAGATATCATGAAAAGTCATGGGATGGGATGCAGTTTATATGGTATAGAGTTCTGTCTACATTGTTCTTTACCACATCTTTGTTACAAGCCGCTTTCTATATGGTAGCCCAAGTGTGAGTCCACTCAGTTATATGCCAATATGGATTCTTGTTCCCTAACCTTTCTTTTTATGCCATAAGAAAAGGAGCTGATGATCAGCTCCCGAGATTGATATGGATCACTCTTTAGTTGAGAAGGTTATCCTTCTACCTTCTGATTTTCGCGCACGCCACCTTAGCATCCATTTGGATGTAGTGGAAATTGTTCCAATCCTAGCTTAATCCGCAATGAGCTAATGAATGAAATGATCATTTCATTCATTCGCTCTATTTAAACTTTATACCATACTCAGACTGGAAACTTTCTCCTGATCCAAGCCTATTCACGCCAAACTTCTCCTTCAAGTTCCCCGATGTATTATGCATGTCCGCAATGCCATACCACGGCTCAATGCAAACAAATGGTGCCATAGTACCATCTGACTCGACATGTTTTGACCAAATCCCAACAAAAGGAAAGTCATTGTGACTTACTTCCACGCCATGTCCCGATTTATTGGATGTGAGTGTCGTGAGATCAATATTGCTGTATACGAGCGCATCATTTGCAAATAGGGACCTTGTGAGCGGTATCGTTTCAGTATTGTTAACAGCAGCTTTTTCATGGATAAGAGAATCTTTTAACTCGTATTCAAGCGGATTCTTGTTCTTAGCTGAGGTCAACTTAAGACTGTAGTCATTAATCGTTTCATTTTCTAAGAGCGGAATCTTAAATGCCGGATGCGCTCCAATGGAAAAATACATTTCTTCCTTATTTTTATTCTCTATCTTCCAACGAACGCTAAGTGAATCCTCTTTAAGTGAATACTGAATAGTGGATTTGAATTCGTAAGGATAAACATCGATGAAACGTCCAGCAGACTCAAACACAAAAGACGCGCTATCTGATGTCAGCTTTTCGACCATGAACTCAACGTCTCGCAGAAAGCCATGCTGTGATATCTTGTAGGTCAGACCATCAAGTTGATACTGATCTTCCTTTAAACGTCCTACTATCGGAAATAGAACCGGAGACACGCGTCCCCAGTATGAGCTATCCCCTGTCCACATATAGTTCAGTTCATTTTTCTTATGCTTCACTTCACGTACTTCTGCACCGCTGCTTACTATTCCTACCTCTAACCAAGCATTTTCAATTACAATCATGTCTAATCCCTCTCATCTTTCTGGATTTCGTTCTATGTAATCCAATTTGACTGGAAAACGCCATCCTAATTATGACGGCGTTTCCTCTAACTATGGTGCATACATTCACAGAAAATGATGCACTTTTTAAATCCGCTGCTGTCGAAAGTTGGAGAAGTACTTCATTATCTACTATTATTGTATAAATTTATTCTTCCATATACAATTCTTCACCCCTTATTTTAGGCTTTGGCAGTATAACAGGGGGCATTAGAGGATTTCAGCAGCTTCTTCGTCAAGTAATAAAAAAGAATTTTCGTGTTTTTTTAGTATAGTTCCAGGTAATTCTGTTGTAACTGACTTTTCAATTAGCTTTTTTACTATCTCTCTCTTTTTACTGCCATTTACTTGGAGCATCACTAATTTAGCATCTAAAAATTGCCGGCAGCCTAATGTAATCCCTTTTGAGAGTTCTTTGGCTTCAGTGAAATACTTTTGACCTACTGCCTTCGTAGTATTATCAAGGTCTACAACATGGCTCGACAATTCGAACGATATGCCTGGCTCGTTCAAGGCAAGGTGTCCGTTCATGCCTAAGCCTAAAATACATACATTGATCGGACCATGCTCTTCTATATACTTATCTGTTTTTTTGCATTCTCCTTCTAAGTCTTCTGCTTTAGCATCGAAAAAGTGAATATTTTCCCGATTGATATTTAGAACATCAAAAAATTCTGAATATAGGTAATGCTGGCAACTTCCTTCGTCATGGCGATCCATACCTACCCATTCATCGAGCCCGACAAATTTGCAATTAGAAAAATCAACTCTTTTATGTTTTGCTTCCTGAACTAAATAGCGCAATGTTCCAGTTGGCGTACTTCCAGCGGCAATACACAATAATGCATCCGGTTTTTCGTTCACTGCTTTAATGATCATCTCTGCAGATTGCTTTGACATTTCACTATAATCTTTATATACACAAACTTCCATTATTAATTTCCTCCTAAAGAATAATCATAGTTTCTGAACGGTCATATGCTCACTTACGCTTTAGTTATTGATTCCCTTTGAAAGAATTGGGGTAGGAATTGTTTATGTGCTTCCAACATCTCATCCAATATTTGTTTGGCAACTGTATCCGATGGCACAAGTGGATTGATCGTCATTGCCAGAAGAGCTGTTTGATAGTTTCCGGTAATGGCCGCTTCACACGCTATTCTTTCGAATGATTTAATTTGTTGAACAAGTCCTCTTACTTGTATTGGTAGGTCACCTACTGTTAGTGGAACAGGGCCATGCTTCGTAATAACACAGTTTATCTCAACAGCAGAATCATCGGGAATGCTGGATAAGGCACCATTATTTCGGACATTTACCGTTTGGATGTCACGCTTATCCGTGTGAATGGAGTGAATCAGTTGGACAGCTGCCTCACTATAGTATGCACCTCCACGGCCCTCCAATTGTTTCGGTTTAACAGCTAAGCTCTCATCTTTATATAACTCGAAAAGCTCGCTTTCAAGTTTTCGGACCACTTCTGCGCGTGTCCCCTCATTTTTAGCATCGTCCAAAAGTTGTTGAAGCATTTTATCTGTTTGATAATAATATCGATGGTATCCACTTGGGACGACACCCAGTCTTTCGATGAAATCAGGTTCCCATGAAAGCGCAGCTATATTTTTCGGGGTTATCCCATCCTTTTCCCTCCCCCCCAGCATACTCATCACTTCTTTGGTTACTTCTTTACCATCGACATAAACATGAAGACCAAATACCATATGGTTCAGGCCTGCATATTCGACATAGACTCTTTCAGAATCAACCGCTAACATTTTGGCAAGACCTTTAGTTGTACCGATCGGTCCGTTACAAAGTCCGACTACCTTCTTGATGTTGCTGTATCGAAGAACGGCTTCCGTTACCATACCTGCAGGATTCGTGAAATTAATTAACCAGGCATCCGGACATAAACACTCCATTTCTTTACATATTTCTAAAATTACTGGAATTGTACGCATTCCTTTGAATAAGCCACCAGGACCATTTGTTTCTTGCCCGATCACACCATACTTTAATGGAATAGCCTCATCTTTCATGCGTGCGTCCAGCATCCCTACTCTCATTTGTGTCGTAACGAAATCCGCATCCTTTAACGCTTCTTTTCGATCTAATGTCAAATGGATTTCAATGGCTACACCCGCCTTTTCAACCATCCGTTTTGCCAAATTTCCGACAATTTCAAGCTTGGCTTTGCCTTCTTCTATATCTGCAAGCCAGATTTCGGTTACAGGCAATTCGTTATGTCGCTTAATAAATCCTTCAATTAATTCGGGCGTGTAGCTAGAACCTCCACCGATTGTTGCAATTTTGATTCCTTGTTTCATAAAGTCATCTCCACATCACGATTGATTTTTTCGTTCATATCGCTCTCTTCTCTATATTTTTGCTTATCCCAAATTCTAAAAAAAGGATAATATATGACTAAAGCTATTAAAATATTTACAATCTGCATAACGGCTCCTGAAATTTTACCACCTGTAGCTAAGTACCCGCTGATGATAGGAGGAGTGGTCCAAGGTAACGCAATGCCTACAGGTCGTGCAACCAACCCTGTCTTCATGGCAAAATACGTAACAATAACCAATATGATCGGTGTCATGAAAAATGGAATGAATAGATACGGGTTTAACACGATTGGTACACCAAAAATTACAGGCTCGCTTATATTGAATACACTTGCTGGTGCGGCAACCCTGCCCAATTCCTTCATTTGTTGACTTTTGCTTCTCCAAAGCATCAGCATGACAATAGAAAACAGTGCGCCGGTACCTCCTATACAAATAAATAACTCATAAAATTGCTGAGTGAAAATATTCGGAATTTCTTTACCTACCTGAAATGCAGCTCGGTTCTCATCCATATTCTTAAGCCATATCGGAGTAGTGAAAGCACTTAAAATCGCATCGCCATGCAGTCCAACAGACCATAAAACACCAATTACCGATACGATTACAAGCATCCCAAGCAAAGTTCCCCCGACATACTGCATAGGGATACCTATTATGATAGAAACGATATTATTCATGCTTTCAAAAGGAGTAACTTCAATTAATAATCTAAGTCCCCAGATTACTAAAATCGTTATCGTTCCAGGAATTAGTGCCGAAAATGACTTCCATACAGCAGGAGGAACACTATCAGGCATCTTGATAACAAAATCTTTTTCATAGAAGAAACGATAAATTTCTGTAGAAAGAATACTAATAACTATAGCAACAAATAATCCTTGGCTGCCCAACTGGGCTGTAGGAAGAACTCCTCCAACTTCCAAAGCCTTTTGTGACCCTTCTGGCGTAAACATAACATGCTGCGGTACAGTTAACGCAAAGCAGACCATCGAAAAGACTCCGGTCATTACTGCATCGATGGTTCCGTACTTTTCAGCCAAACGGTATGCTATGCCAAACGAGACCAATAATGCCATGATGTCGTAGGTAACGCTTACAGGATAGGTTAATTTTGTCTGCCAGTTGCTTCCAAACATGTTCTCCATAAATTCTGGATAACCCGAAATGGGCAAGTATGCGAGAATCAAGAAAAAAGATCCAATGATTAATAGTGGCATAGCCATAATCAGACCGTCTCTTACTGAAGAAAGATGACGTTGATTGGATATTTTGGAAGCGACAGGAGTGATTTTTTCATCCATGAAATTGTAAACATTCCTCATATAAAGAACTCCCCTCAATCTTTTTTATTAGGTTACTACTAACCTTTCAGCTTGTTTCAACACTTCTTCTCCGTTACACATGGCGTAATGCATTTGATTAATCAACTCTACTGGAATACCAACTTTTTCTCCTTTTGCTTTGAATTTGGTTAACATATAGCGGATTTGGGGACCAACTAAAACAACATCATATTTCTCGAATTCCTTCTCCGCCTTTTCTATATCCAAAGCTATGATTTCATAGTTCTTTCCCTGAGCTGCAGCAGCATTTTGCATTTTTTTTACGATGATACTGGTTGACATTCCAGCCGCACAAGATAATAAAATTTTCATTTCAAGTCACTCCAATTTTTAATTTTTATCTTTCTTTCATTTCTTTCAATTCCTTGTAAAGATAAATAAATTCTTCCGCTAAGTCTTTTACTGTGATGGCATTCATTAAATGATCTTGAGCATGAATCAGAATTAGAGAAATTACAGTATTATCCCCCCCTGCTTCGTTTTGTATGAGATTCGTTTGTATTCGATGAGCAAGGGTTAACTCTTCTTTCGCTTTTTGAAGACTGGCTTTTGCTTCTTCGATATCACCAGACTTTGCAAATTGGAGCGCTTCCATCGAATGACTTCGTGAGTTGCCACCATGCAGGATCATCTGAAAACTAATCGGTAAACTTTCTTCCACATTGACTCAACCTTTCTCTTTAACGGAACATTTCTTGTTCCAAACTTGTTCTTCCATGTATCTACCCTACCAAGAAAACGTTTTCATCCATACACAAAAAACTTCCGTTTTAATACGGAAGTTTCAGTTTGTAGACAAAAAGGGGACGTCTACATTTAAGAGATTAGAACTTTACGAGCCCACTATGTTGTACCTGGTTTTGGACCTTGCCATGTCCAATTGTCCATCTTCTTTACAATCAAGGCAACGAATATTTTAAGTGCGGTCCACCGCATACCATGCTTTTCTTTTGTATCTTTCGAACACACGCTCAATCATTTCTTTGCATTCTATTTTATGGTATGGATTTTGTTACTTTTGTCCTGACTGTATAAAAGTGTCGAAAATTCAGGCACAGTCCGGCAATTTGTTAATTTTCCAACAATATTTTTATCGTTGATCATGGTATAGAGAAACTCATATAAATCTTGTAAATCCATTTCATTATTTTTCTTTATATTAAAAAAACAGATTAACTGAACCATTTCATTTCCCCATTTGATCGGTTTTTTCAGTGTGCAAAAAGCTAAAAAGGTTTCATAACTAATATGTTTTAATGGGTGGGGGATCGCAATTAAATTACCATACGAAGTTGGTGAAGCCATCTCCCTTTCGATAACTAATTTCGTAATATCCGGGGACGCGAGTTGTTTAGTAATAATTGTTTGACACATGGACTCAATTACTTCTTCTGGGCTGCTGAGCTCCATCTGTAGAAAAATTAAATCTTCTTTAATAAACTGCGCTACTTCACAATGATTTTTCGTATGGATTGCTTTCAATTTATTTTTAATGGAAATTATATCTTGTTCAGATAATATTGGACTTACCTTTATAAATGGGATCGAAAGCGCAGCATCAATTTGGATAGTGCTAACTATTAGATCGATCTTTTTCAAATCCATTTGTGATAGGGCATAATAACTTTGAACGCCAATAATCGTTAATCGGTCCCCTAAATGTTTGTTTAGTCCATATTTCAATAACTGGGCGCTTCCAGTACCTGTAGAGCAAACCACTAAACATCGTATACGTGTGAAACTGGCGTTCATACGCTGGACGGCACCCTCTAAATGGATAGCAAGAAACCCTATTTCTTCGTCATTTATTTCAATTTTTAAACTATTATTAAGGGATTGGGCTGCTATTAGTGCCATCTCAAATGAGAAAGGGTATTTTTCTTTAATCTCTTTCAGTATCGGGTTTCGTATATTCAATCCATACTCTAAGCGGTTTAACATCACTTTTAAATGATTAAATAAACTAGTCCTTAATTCTGGATCTTGCCGAAAATCAAAATTCATTTCCAAAAAAATTGCATAAAGCATATCGTCTATCACTTTGTTTATTTCCCTAATAGAGGACGTATCATTTTTTAACTCATTAGGAATGATCTTCTTTCCTAGTAAAAGAAGACATAGATATATACGTTCCGGCTCAGGTATTGTCACATTGAAAATCGATTCTATTTCTTTTAATAAATCAATCACGATGGTACTTGCAAGGGCCAGGGGAATTTCCCTGCTCTTCAGTTCATCTTTTCTAATATAAAGACCCTTGTTAATCCGCTTAATAGCAACTAGAAAATGAATCAGTACATCTTCAAAATCTCTGTCTGAAATATGTATGTTTCTATTAGGAGCGGCATTTAACATTAGATTTTTTAAGTCCTTAATTTGTTTCTCCGTAAAAGATTCTTTAAGTAATGTCTGCTTTGCCATTAAAGAATGGTTTATGTCTCTAATGAAACAATATTCAGAAATACAGGAACGATAATTAAACTCATCTCCCTCAATCTTAAGTCCAAAATTTGACTTGCTTGGCAGGGTCAACTTGTACACAGCCAGCTTTTCCCTTACATCCTTCATTAGTTTTTGAATGGTTGATTTACTGACATACATTTCCTCAGCTAAATCCTCCTGCTTTACATAACCTTCGGCAAGAAGTAATCTCCTTAATAAAAAAAGAACTCTTTCTTCGGTATCACCCGGGACTTCCGTTTCCACTCCTTGCCTCTTTTGCTCTTCTTTGATAAACAGGTAGAACGTTTCAGGATCATTAATCTCCAACTTGTAACCGACGCTCCGAATAGAATGGATACATGCTCCATACTGTTTTACTATATCATTGAGCATCTTTATATCTTTCTGAATCGTTCTTGCTGAGACATTTGTTAACTTGGCAAGATAGTGACCAATGATTACATCGTCGTCCCGTTGCATTATGGATCTCAATATTTTGTATAACCTTGAATGCAAGTACATTACCTCCCTATCAATAAATTCCTGACTAAAATCTATTATAGTGATAAATAATCTTATATGACCTTAGAGGCCTAGTTTAACTTTTTTATATCTATATTGCGTAAAATGGAAAATAAAGCAATCTTCTGCTGGACAATCCAAAAAACCTAATCCGTAATTGGATTAGGTTTTTTACATGTTGTTTGCACCTTCTCTAGCTTAATTGGGGAACCAGCCAATCGGTTTTACATCGAGATTAATGTTGATTTGTTTAATTTCTTGGTATTCGTCTAAGCCGTATTTTCCTAAACTACGTCCAATCCCGCTCTGTTTGTAACCGCCCCATGGGGCCTCGACAAATGTTGGATGATAATCATTTACCCATGTAATGCCCGCTCGTATTTTCTTGATTACACGCAGTGCTTTTGCCCCGTCGTTAGAGAAGACGCCGCCTGCTAGCCCGTAGTCTGTATCATTTGCCAGTTTAATAGCTTCTTCTTCATCTTTAAACTTTTGGATGACAACAACTGGACCAAAGATTTCCTCTTGAACGATGCGCATGTCAGTTGTTACATTGGTGAAGACAGTCGGTGCAAGGAAGAATCCTTTGTCAAGACCGTCATCAACGAGCCGGTAACCTCCTGTTGCAAGTGTCGCACCTTCCTGTTTGCCTATTTCAATATAATTTAAAATACTCTTCATTTGTGCTTCGCTTACTATGGCCCCCATATGGCTTCCTTGTGCAAGACCAGGTCCAACTTTAATTTTACTTGCGCGTTCCACAAAACATTTTACATATTCAGCATACATGCTTTCTTCAACAAGAATGCGGCTACCTGACGAACATACTTGTCCTGCACCGAAGAAGATACCGAACAATCCGTAATCGACCGCTGTTTCTAAATCCGCATCCGCAAAAACGATGTTAGGTGATTTACCGCCAAGCTCAAGTGAAATTTTCTTTAAATTGCCTGCTGCCGCTTTCATGATCGAGCGGCCAACGTCTGTACTTCCTGTAAATGAAACCATGTCAACATCCTTGCTTTCGGCAATTGTTTGCCCTACGACAGTCCCGCGGCCCATCACCATATTGGCGACTCCTTTAGGGATGCCCGCTTCCTCTAAGATTTCAAACAGCTTCGTTGCTGTAACAGGTGTCACTTCTGCCGGTTTATACACTATCGTATTACCTGCCGCAAGGGCAGGTGCGATTTTCCATACACTCATTAGAAGAGGGAAGTTCCAAGGTACAATCAAACCAGCTACACCTACAGGCTCGCGAACGACCATCGCTTGTACGGGAGCGGGAACTTGGTATGTTTCCCCTTCTGGATGTTGAACCAAGCCGGCGTAGTAACGAAAACACGAAGCTGCATCGGCAATATCGAAAGCCGCCTCTGCTTTAAGTTTCCCGTTATCCATTGTTTCAAGAATCGTTAACTCTTCCGCACGTTCATCAATTTTATCTGCGATTTTATATAAATAGGAAGCACGCTCTTGTGCTGTAAGTCCTGACCAGACTCCGCTTTTGAATGTGTCTTTCGCAGCTGAGATGGCTAGTTCCGTTTCTTCCTTGGTCGCTCGCGGTGCCCTAGCGATGATTTCCTGTGTCGCAGGATTAATGACCGGAATTACTTCATTTGAAGATGAAGACTGCCACTCACCATTAATGTAATTTTTCAGTTCTAAAACTGCCGTTTCTATAATTGTCATGTTTTAGCCTCCGATTCATTTTTTTACCTTGTATTGATGTATTAAAGTTTTAAAGCAAGTCTGTCTCCCTTCGCCCGTGAGCAGCATGTCAGGATTGAGTTGCGTGATTGGCGGTTTTCTTCGCTAAGGAAGAAATCACGGTGGTCCACTTCTCCATCATCGACAGCTACCTCACAGCTTCCGCACCCGCCGACTTTACATGAATACGGTGCATCAATTCCTTCCCTTAAAAGGGCTTCAAGCAGTGTTTCTCCTTCATGAACCGAGATGGACCGATCGCTATCTGTAAGGTCAACAAAGAAAGGATCTTTGGGCCCATCATTTTTTGCGGCGAATAATTCGAGGTGAATCGCATGTTCGGGATACCCATATGAACTGGCTGCCTCACGATACTGTTGCACCATCTCGAGCGGTCCGCAAAAATAAACATGTGTGCCAATACGATGATCCATCATCGTCGCAGGTGTCATTCTGCTTTTCGCTTCTGCCTGCGAAAAATAAAAAGTGCATTGATCCGGATATTTAGCTTTCAACAGATCATAAAAAGCACATAATTCCGGTGTGCGTGCTGCATAATGGAGTTCAAAGGTTTGGCCTTCAGCAGCCATGTCTTCCATCATCGCCAAAAATGGGGTGATGCCTATTCCAGCTGCATAAAAAGCATGATGCTTCGCTCGAAAGCTGAGAGGAAAGTTGTTTTTAGGAAAGCTGACTTCCAGCCTAGTATCTTCCTTTACATAATCATGCCAGTATGCAGAGCCTCCGCGAGACGCCTCGTCACGACGGATCGAAATGGCATATTTTTTACGGTCTCTCGGATGGCTGATAATGGAGTATTCCCTCTCGAAAATCGTTTCTCCGGCCGGCATGAATGTAGTTACATGCGAACCTCCAGTAAAAGCAGGCAATGGGTTTCCATCAACCGGAATCAACTCGAACTGTTTCACGAGTGGAGTTTCTTGAATGATCCTATTTACTTTCATTTGAATATTTCCCACTAATCGCATGATGATCAACTCCCTGCTACTTTTTCTTTTTCGACTGGGATGAATGGGTAACCAATATAACCTTCCCGTACGATTGAATAAAAAGGACCGATTTCAAGACTGGCTTTACAATGGTTACATTCTGCAATCGCTGCTTCTTCTGAGACTTCCGACACTTCGAAGCATTTCATGCAATATACGTAGCGGCGTTTGGGCCCGATAATCATTGTCTGGATCTCATCTTCAGATAGACCCGCTTCTACCCCAAGCGAGAAGACCATAACAGCATTGTTCCACTCAGCCGCAATATAACATTGCGTCCCCATCTTCTGTGACAAGAAGAATCTCTTAACCTCCTCTTTATCTTCCACACTATTAATAGTAAGGTACTCGAAAGGCACTGTACCTAATATTTCAGAAGTGAAATTCTTCGCCTTTTCGTATCCGGCTTGATCCGTTATGACGACAAATTTTCTTCGTTCTTTCCGAGGAGTGAATTGATTTACGATCGTAACAGATTTATCAAATAATACTGGATTATTGTACAAGGCACTATCCTCCTTATTTTCTTTGTTCGCTTTACCGTTTTTCATCAATGCGTCTCAAATATTCGACCGATTGTGGAAGAAATGGAGCTATCCCTTTGTATTCAGCCATAGGTTCCGGAATATCCTGGAGCACGCTATATGTCAGATCAAACCACTCCTGGCGCAATGTTAAATCTTCAAGTGGCAGGAACTGGGTGTTCAATACGAATAGAATCGCGTTGCTTCGTGGCATGCGATAAAATTTTTGTTCTTCAACTCGTAAACGAACCAGCTTTCCTGCACTTTCGGGCGTTATCTCAGAACGCTGCGGTTCCCACACATCCATCGTTTCATAATTGACATCCCAACGGTCCGCCATCAGGTTCCAGTTAATCCGAGTCCATGGCTTTCCTGGCTCAATGGATAATAAAAACTTACGAACGCGCTCTGCTAGCTCATCGCCCTTTCGCGATACAAATGGGACAGGTGCATGAATCTCATCGAAAGACATCCCTTTATTCCAGTTGGCTGAAAAAAGGGCTGCATAAGAGACCTGCCCCACTTCCAAATAGAAGTTACTATCGCGATGAACCATTAAGACAAAATCATTGTGGAAATGACGGCCAATATAATCAAGCGGCTCATTTGGAAGCGTACTGGCATCACCAAACACGAATGATTCTGACTCTCCTAAGATGTGGTTCTTGAACGTCCAGCTGCCTTCATCTTTAATGACCTCGAAATGCTCCGGGTAGCGATCAGTTGCCATGTCGATAAGCATTTCAAGTACTTCCCATTGCATCTCTAATGTGTGGGGAAACGATTGAAACCTTATATGCGGCTGCTCTTGAAGAAGACGCCGCTTCGCTTCCACTTGGAGTCTGTATTCTGGTGTAACTTCAATACAGTTAATGTTTGAGAGTGTTTTCAAATCGTTTGAATAGCGATAGTTACCAGAAGTGAATGGAAACGGAAATGTATCTAAATCAGTGGTTTTGAAATCCAATCTTTGTGTGAACATTGAACAATCTCCTCTCGTTATCAAAATTCTTTATAGTACGTTTTTTTCTATTTGGTTTCCTTTTAATTCAACAGATGAGCGACCTCTATCAACTTCATAACGGAAAATGTATTTAGCTGAAACATAGTAAGTGCCTAACGCGACAAAGTATGTTGGAATGCCGGCTGCTGTATAAAGGAAAAAGTTACTTGATTCAAAAGTCAATGGATTATAAAGTGCCCAGTAAACAATCGTCCCAATAACCACCGTAAAAACGGAAGAGGGGTTAACTCCTTTCCAATAGGTGTAACAGCCTTGTGTGTCATACAGATCTCTTAAAGAAATGCGTTGGCGCTTAACGAAGAAGTAATCTGAAACGACAATGCCGCCAAGAACAGCCATAATAAAGGAAATGACAGCAATGAATGAACCAAATGCATCGTAAAACGTAGAGCTTAAAAGCAAGAAAATAGCTGGTACCGTTGTTCCCATTGCAATCATCCATGACTTTTTTGGGAATACCGTTTTAAAGCTGACAGCTTGTGAGTACATAAGGAAAATGGCTGCACCAACATTCCCTACCGAAAGCAGAATCAAGCCAACGAAACCTCCCCAGCTACCTGCAATTGAAAACATCCAGTCGGAAGAATTAAGCGACCCGGCAACTAATGCAGCAAGTGCCCCAACTAAAGCAGCGATACAGACGATAATTCCATAGCTATAGAAGCCCGCTTTGAATGCCCCCCCTTCCGTTTTGGATAAACGGCTGTATTGGCCAAGGTATGGAAGCCATGAGAAGCCGAGTCCGATGTTTAATTCCAGGGCGGTCGCGAACGAACGTGAAGTCGTTTCAAACGGTTCGGAAGGAAGTATAGTAGCAACATTCGTGAATCCCTGTCCGAACAAGACTATTGCGAGAAGGCCAAACATGAGAACCAAAAAAGCAGGAACGGCTACTGTCGTATATTTCTGAATAGCTATCGGTCCCCTCACTGTTACCAGAAATGCACAGATAAAGAGTACTATCGCGAAAAACGGCGCTCCCGTTGTTTGGCTTGAGAAAAAGCCAGGCATCCTTATCCAATTAGCAGCCTCTGCCAAAGCCTGGCCAGACATAAAAAGCGCAATCGAAATATAGCCGAGAGTTAAAATAAGAAAAACAAAGAAAAAAATATTGGATCCTAGATAGCCTAGTGAACTTCGAAACCCGACAAAGGTGTCTATGCCGTAACGCGCAAAATACAAGGTAATGGGAACGATCAACAACATTGGGAAGGCATTACCGAATAAAATCGCTGCCAGTGAGTGCTTTAAATCAAGCATTGTACCTGTATATCCCCCAGTTAACAGCCCAAAAGATGAGAGACCAATAACAACCTGAACTAAAATTAAATCCCTAAGGTTAAAAATCCGGTCACTTTTACTTGCCGGTAAAAAGCCAAAGGCCACATCCTTCGAAATGGAGGAATTCTCTTTACTCACACGCTTCTCTCCCAACTATAGATATATTGATTGAATGGAATGGAATTACGGCTGTTAATGTAATAGACAATGTAAAAGTACACTACCTTAAACAAGTACATAGACTAAATAGACAATGATTAATAGCATGAAAAAAATAGAACCGGTCGCATCCCTCCATTTCATTTTGTCGACTTTCACAGCATCTTCCTGCTCATACGCATCGATCCGTTCATTCAAATCTGAATATAGACTTTTGATGAAGGGATCTTCTGACTGGATATTCTGTTGAAACTGATTCACTTTATTCAAAATTGCTTCTCCCCCCTTTGCCTTCTCTTGTTTATTCCCTCACTTTTCTTAAATGCAATAACCATGCCAACTAGAAAGTGCCATTATTAAAGCGTTTTCAATAGGAATAATATTCATTTTTGAAACTATTGAACAGTTGTGAAATTTCTGTCATATTGAATCTAGGAGTTTAATGAAAGGCAGGTAGACATTAATGGATTACTTCACCTCTGCACTCTTGTCTATTTATGATCAGCTTATCGTGACAGATAAAAAAGGCATCATACTGAAATCGAACGGAACGAGAAATTCCTTATTCCATACAATTAAATCTGCTAGTGCAGGCGGTTCTATCAAGGATGTCGAACAAGATCTATTTTCTACGAGCTTGGCAGAAGAGGTTATGGCCAAACATGAAAAAAAAACGTTCATGCAATCCTCATGGCAAGGGCTTGAGATGCTGGTGACGGCATACCCGATTGAATCAGGAGAATGGGTTTGGGCCTACAAAGAAATTAACGACTCTTATCCAGATAATTCAGGAAATCAATCCGGGCCATTCGCAGAATCGAAAAAACCATCTTTTCCATTTGTGATCCGAAGTAATTCCATGCTTGATGTTCTTCATAAAATGCAAATGGTTTGTGATGTTAGCGCAACAGTCCTTTTATTAGGCGAATCCGGTGTAGGAAAGGAAATGGCTGCCAGGGCCATACATAACATGGGTAAAAGAAGCGAAGGACAGTTCATACCAGTCAATTGCGGCGCTATCCCGGAAAACTTGATTGAAAGCGAACTGTTTGGCTACGTAGAAGGGGCTTTTACCAGTGCAAGAAAAGGCGGAGCCATGGGGAAATTTACACTTGCTCATAAGGGGATCTTATTCTTGGATGAAGTGGGAGAATTACCGCTTAACGTACAGGTCAAACTGCTTCGGGTTCTTCAAGAACGCATTGTCACACCAATTGGCAGTTCCACCTCCCACCCTGTTGACATTCAAGTGATTGCAGCGACCAATAAATCACTTGAAAAAATGGTGAAGAAAGGGGAATTCAGAGAAGACTTATATTATCGCCTTCATGTCGTGCCGATCCACCTTCCGCCGCTTAGAGATCGTGTAGATGAGATCCCCTATCTGGTTCAATTTTTCTTACAAAAGTACAATACACTGTACAATCGAATGATAGCTTTCACCCCGGATGCAATCGACATGCTATGTATCCATCAATGGCCAGGTAACGTACGTGAACTTGAAAATATCGTAGAAAGGCTTACAATTACGAGCAGAACTCCTGAAGTGGATGTTGCGATGATTAAAGAGGTCCTTCCTATTAAAGAGCCCAAACGGACTTCAACACCTGTTATCGATTTTCTAATGCCATTGCAAGAAGCAGTAGACCTTGTGGAGGAACAACTGATTAACATGGCAATGGAACAATACAAATCATTGAAATTAGCAGCGAAGGTATTGGAAGTTAGCCAGCCCACTATGAGTAGAAAATATAAAAAAATCCGTGATAAAATCGAAGAGGCACGACTATCACCAGTAAATAAACGGACCATCTTAGAAGAGCAAATAAATAAACGGCTCCGCTCCATTGCCGTTGTGACTGCAGCAATCATTCCCGCTGAGGAGGTTATTCGCCTACAACAAAACAACAACCTCTCAAATTCCTACTCTCAAAAATTGAAACAAAAGCTTACCTTGATCCAAGAAAAAGAAGGCGTAATTGAATGGGTTTTTATATTTAGCATGACGGATGATGGACGTCTGATTCACCTCGTTGCAGACAAAGGCTTTGTAATTGAGCCGATGGAAGAATATATCGGTCCGCCAGAAATGATGAACATTGCTTACCAGGCGTTTAATGGTAAAGCAGGTGTTACCCCCATATACGAAGACATGTACGGTGAGTGGAAAACAAGCCTAGCACCCATTATTGATGATGACGGCAATATCGTTGCCATTGTCGGATGTGATTATAGCAAATCTTATATTAATTCGGAAATGCAACGTCTCAGTAAGCAACTCAAAATCCTAATTTAAGTTTACATTGCAGGAACTGACCGGGATTGTTCAAACTGGCTGGATGCTATCTGATTAAATGAAAAAAGCTATTACAGGAGCGCCTTAAGAATAAGCTTTTGTAATTAGCTTTTGTATTAATCGCACATATACGTTATGCCTACAATAAAGAAAGAAAAAACCATATGGCGATATACATTCGTTATCTAAATTCCATGAGCAAAGCACCAATCTCTAGTAAATAAAACGCGAATTTCACGAGTATAAGCACGAAAATCACGTAGTCATGCACCTTTTTGTGTTGTAGTATTCATAACACAGCCTAGTTTTTTAAATAGATGACACTGTCACTTCTTTCCACTAGGAAATTCAAATCATCCTTAATATCAAGCATATTCTTAGTCTCAAAAGATATCCCATATCCATTATTTTCAGAATAGCCGTATAAATAGCAGACTACTTTTCCATCTTTCAGAAATACAATTTGATTCATGCCTTCATTTACAGTTTCGCTGATGTTCTCCCATTTATAACCGACCGTTTCATATATCTCTGTTTTCCGGGTATATGGAGTGAAGTCATATACGGCATCCCATTCGAATGGTGTAACATCCGGCAAATGTATTGTTTCAACGGCATGTCCAATTGCTAACACTTCTTCTCTTAGCAACTTTTCGTTTACTTCCCATTTATCCTTCTTTAATAGATTTATTAAGATAGCCATGCATATTATACCGAAAGCAACGATCACTACATTCTTATTAATTTTCATATTTATACCTCACCTTGATCAGTAACATTCCATATATCTGGATTGGCAATTTAGCAACATTCTATTGCAAAAGTAACCGCTATCATATATAATAAAATTATAATATTCTCAGAGGATTGTTACTGTTCGGCAGGCAAAACCTGGATCAATTCAAGTTATGGCAGGGAAAGCTGTCTGTAATTTGTATTGATCCAGGTTTTTTCATTTCAAAATTATTGAAGGAAATGTGATAATTTATGAAAATTAAAAAAATATTTAATAATAATGTCGCTTTAACAGAAGATTCAAATCAAACTGAGATGGTTGTCATGGGGAGAGGTCTCGCCTTCCAGAAAAAAAATGGCGACGAAATCGATCCAGTAAATATCGAGAAAACCTTTATTACCCCTTCTAAAGCCTTCGCTGACAAATTATCTGATTTGCTCGATGAAATTCCATATGAAATGATGGAGCTCTCAAAAGATATTATCGAGATGGCAAATGGGGACCTGCAGACAGAGTTGAATGACTCACTTTATTTAACCTTATCCGATCATATTCACTTTGCTGTCACAAGAACAAAGAACGGGTTTCCTATAAAGAATGCGATTATGTGGGAAGTGCAAAAGTTCTATAAAGCCGAGTACCGTGCTGCCCTTAAAGCATTGAATATGATAAAAGCGGAAACAGGAGTAAGCATGCCTGAGGATGAAGCAGCATCCATTGCCTTGCATCTTTTCAATGCACGGCAAGATGGCTCTGGTATGGAAGAGACAATGGCGATGACGAATATCGTCAATGATGTGACCAATATCGTTAAATATCATTATGGTTTTAATTTTAATGAAGAATCGATGAATTACAGCCGGTTCATCACCCATCTCCGTTATTTCGCATATAGGATTCTGCGCGGTGAGTTAAATGACGACAATAATGATGGTTTATATCAGCAAGTGAAGCTGCAATACCCTCAAGCCGACCAATGTACGAAGAAAGTGCAGGCTTATTTGAAAAAGCAATATGAAATGGAAATGACCACCGATGAGTTAGCCTATTTTATCATTCATATCCAGCGGGTTTCAAATCGGGAAAAAAAATAATGAATTCCTATAGGATTGTTACTGTTCGGCAGGCAAAACCTGGGAAGAATACGAAGTAGATTTCAATCTATTTGTATTCTTTTCAGGTTTTTTATTTTATCAAAGGAGAGGAAACAATGGATAATAAACAGTTAGGCAATCGAATCGTCCAGTTGGTGGGCGGCGAAGAAAATATCAATTCCCTCGTACATTGTGCCACACGATTAAGGTTCAAGCTGAATGATCGCAAAAAAGCTGACAAAGAAGCATTGAGCACAATCCCTGATGTTCTAACCGTAGTCGAAAAAGGCGGTCAATTTCAGGTGGTTATTGGCAATAAAGTAGGGAAAGTGTATACAGAGATCATGAATAACCATCCTATTCATAATCAAGATTCTTCCAATGAAAATGAAAGCAATGAAAAAGTGGGCATCATGTCAAAAATCTTTGAATATATTTCCGGGACATTTTCTCCATTGGTGCCCGCACTGGTAGGAGCGGGCATGATCAAAGCGCTGCTTGCAATCCTGGATATTTTGAATCTAATTGATATAAATGGAACAACCTATTCCGTATTGAATGCTGCATCAAGCGGTCTCTTTTATTTCTTGCCAATCTTCGTAGCCATTTCCGCCGCTAAGAAATTGAATGCAAACCCGTTCGTTGGCGGCGCCATCGGGGCAGGCTTACTCGATCCCAATTTCACGGCCATGCTAAAAGCCGACGGGCAAGTAAGTTTCATGAATATTCCGCTGATCGTGACGGATTATTCATCAACCGTTTTTCCTTTGTTAATTGCGATGGCTGTTTATGCTCCTTTAGAACGCTTCGTTAAAAAACGCACACCGGATACGATTCAATTGTTCTTTGTTCCAATGGTGGGTATTTTGGTCATGGTTCCATTAACGGCCTTAGTGTTCGGACCGTTTGCACAATACATTAGCTTGGCGATCGGGGCTGCCGTTACTTACTTGGTAGCTAAATCAGCAATCTTGACCGGTATCATCATTGCCTGCATTTGGCCAATACTGGTCATCCTAGGTGTGCATTGGGGCGTCGTACCGATCATGATCGATAATTTCTCACGTGGCGGAGATATAATTGGACCCATTACAGCTGCCTCTACATTTGCGCAGATGGGGATCGCCTTTGGTATCTTTTTACGCGCTAGGAAAAATAAAGAATTACGTTCCCTTTCAATTGCGGGTACGTTATCTGGATTGTTCGCAGGGGTAACGGAACCGATTCTTTACGGGATAGTATTAAGATATAAAAAGTTAATACCATTATTATTGATAGCCGGTTCGATTGGCGGCGCCATCGTCGCAACATTCAATGTAAGGTTATTTGGATTTGCTTTCAATAGTCTTCTGACCATCCCGGCCTATTCACCTACAATCGGCTATATTAGTGGAATCGGCGCCGCATTCCTATCTGCAGCCGTTCTAGCGTTCCTTTTTGGTACAGAAGGAAAGAAAAAGAATGCTGACGTTAAAGCTGGAAAAGCGCCAAAAGACACTGCCTCTCAATCAGAAGCTGGCTCGAACAAAACCTATGAATTATCTGCACCATTAAAAGGTGAGATGATACCTTTGGAAAACGTGGATGATGCCGTATTTTCAAGCGGGGCAATGGGTAATGGTGTGGCAATAGAACCAGCTGAGGGGATGGTTTCAGCACCATTCGATGGAAAGGTAGTGACGCTATTCCCAACAAAACATGCAATTGGCTTAATCAGTGATGATGGGGTTGAAGTATTGATCCATATCGGACTTGATACAGTTCAATTGGGCGGCAAACACTTTGACGCACATGTTGAAGCTGGTTCAGTCGTTAATAAAGGAGACAAACTGGTAACCTTCGATATTAAAGGTATTAAAGAGGCTGGCTATCAAGCTACAACACCCGTGATCATCACTAACACGGCAGAGTATTTAGATGTTGTACCAACAAAATCAGGACCCGTTACTTTAGAAGATACAATATTAACTATTGTAAAATAATCAAACTAAAAGGAGATTTCACTATGACACAATTCGAAGCAAAATTCCCAAAAAACTTTTATTGGGGCGGCGCAACTGCCGCCAACCAAATTGAAGGCGGATTTGATGAAGGTGGTAAAGGATTATCCGCGGCCGACTTTGTTGAGTATATTCCTAAAGATCAAAGAACGAAGGATAATGCAATGGAAATCACCTCTGAACAAATTCGAAAAGCACTAAGTGGTGAATCGACGGCACGTTATCCAAAACGTGAGGGCATTGATTTCTATCACCGCTATAAAGAAGATATCGCTTTACTTGCTGAGATGGGCTTTACGGCATTCCGGCTTTCCATTCATTGGGCAAGGATTTTCCCTAATGGCTACGATGAAGTGCCAAATGAAGCAGGCTTACAATTTTATGACAACGTATTTGCGGAATTAAAGAAATATAATATTGAGCCAATCGTTACATTATCACATTATGAAACACCTTATGGTTTGACGGATAAATATAATGGCTGGGTTGGTCGTGAGGTAATCAATCATTTTGTACATTATGCAGAAACGGTTTTCACACGTTATAAAGATATGGTGAAATATTGGATTTCATTTAACGAAATCAATATGATCACCATCAGCCCTTTTACCGGCGGAGGCGTCATATCAGATAAGGAAGCAAACTCCATGCAGGCAAGATATCAAGGTTTGCATCACCAATTTGTCGCAAGTGCACTGGCCACCAAAAAATTACATGAAATCATCCCTGATGGAAAAATGGGGTGCATGCTGGCAAGGATGAGCCATTATCCAAACACACCCAATCCTGCAGATGTCATAAAAGCGCAAAAGGATAATCAGGAAAATCTATTCTTTACAGATGTCCATGTTCGTGGTGAGTATCCTAAATATATGGATCGTTTCTTCATTGAAAATAATATTGAGATCATCAAAGGAACTGGGGATGACGAGATCCTTAAGCAGCATCCAGTGGATTACATCACCATTAGTTATTACATGTCCATGTTATCCTCCGCTTCCCCAGAAGGAGAGCGAACAGAAGGAAACTTAATGAACTCATTAAAAAACCCGTATTTAGAAGCATCTGAATGGGGATGGCAAATTGATCCGATCGGGCTGCGTGTCGTATTGAATGAGATGTATGATCGCTATCAAGTGCCTATCTTCATGGTTGAAAATGGATTGGGTGCCTATGATAAGGTCGAAGAAGACGGTTCGATCCATGATCACTATCGGATTGATTACTTAAGGAAACATATAGAGCAAATGAAAGAAGCTGTCGGTGATGGAGTTGAATTGATGGGGTACCTGGCCTGGGGACCTATCGACTTAGTTTCCATGTCAACAAGTGAGATGTCGAAACGGTACGGCTTCATTTATGTCGATAAAGATGACGAAGGCAATGGAAGTTTGGAAAGAAGCCGTAAAGATTCTTTCTACTGGTATAAAAAAACGATAGAAAGTAATGGTGAAGCACTATAAATTGAATGTCGATCGTGTGCCGCTCCCCTTCCCTACCGATCCCTTAGCGGGAGCTCGCTGCGCGAGGTAAACAATAAAGGAATATAGGCCAAGGTGTTAGACGCTTGTGGAAGAACAAGCGTTTAACACCTTTTTTCTTTTGATCACATGATGTACAGTGATACAACTTACCTGCTTCTTCAATATTGTTGCCAACGAACATGGCATGTCTCAAAGTCATGGCTTCTAGAAAAGAACAGCTTCTAACGATTGGTGAAGGCTCATACATAAAAAAACAAGCGCTATCAACGATTAAGTTGGAAATAGCTTGCTTGTTTTAGTTTGGTTGTACCTTTGATATTGAATCTTCTTTTTGACTTCACTATTTATTCGAAATGCCGGTGTTTGTTATACGGATCTTCATATGAAATTTAACCGGAACCGTCGGGTATCGTTCGTCCCAGGATTTTTTATCGAAGTTCCGAAAATGGCTCCGCGCCTTTTCTGTGATACCAAGCGGATCAACCTCCAGCTCTTGAAATTTATTCATCATCTTGGCTGCTCTTACCGTCGTTCCTTTACTCCATGCCTGCTCCATTTCCTTCAATGTGCCCTTCCCTACCGATATGCTTGGCGCATCCTTAACCTCTCCTAAAAACGAGACATGAACGTCGACCCGGGGATCATCTTGACTGCCGGACACTTTATACTTCACTTTCGAGCGGATATTTTGAATGGCTATGTATTTTTTGTTCTTCAGGCTGAATTGATCCGTACCTGTTTTGGTCTTTTCGTAGAGAAGTTTAAATAAATAACTTTCTTTATCGGACATCGCACCAACGTAGTGGTCATTCTTAAAAAGTGCTAGACCTTTAAATCGAATATGGTCATGTTTTTTTTCAATAATGGGCAGAAAGGGATCTTGGACAAAGCCGTTATACTGATCCAGGAAGACATGAACCGTCGGTTTCGGGATCATGTCTTTCAAATTTCTCTCCATGAAATCGGAAAGATATTCTGCAGATGTCGGTGAATTAGGATACTTAAAGGTCAACAGATCCTCTACACTCCCGTCGACTACCGCCATGTACACATCTCTGCCTATATCAGTAGATCTCCCGAGCGGATCGGTAAGCTCCGCTACTCCGTGTTTTGCCAGTTCTTTACTAATTAAAAAATTTTGCAATCGCCCCGTGACGAGCTTTCGTTGGGACTCCAGCTGCTGCTTTTGCAAGATGTCCAGAAAGGTATGGCCTACCGCCGTAAAAAATGCATCGAGCGGCTGAACATCTATGCCGGCAGGATAGAATGGAGCGGCGGCCGTTCCCTTCATCCGGTGCTCGTCCACATAGTCATAACCAATGGCAGACACATGCTGGATATCTTCAAGTATCTTCGTTTCAATTGAATTATAGAGCAGCAGGATGAGCGTAAAAATGCACCAAAAAAGGTATTTTTTCATGACGTTCTCCTCGATTTGCCTTTAATCACTTGATAAAAAAAGATAAACGGAATATACGCATACATGACGTAAAGACTCACCAACCCCATTACAGAATTTAGCTGATCGATCTGCTCGCGGGTTTTCAAAAAAGTAGCCGCCACAGCTGTCATGAAGAGAATGGCGATAAGACTATGTTTTTGCTTCAAGCTAAACAGCTGCTTCAAACCTCTAGTGCCTGCCCAAATATACAAACAAACACTATTCACGACGCTAAACAGCCAGAAAGAAAGCCCTAGGAACTCAAACCTTTCAAGGAAAGGAAAATCAGCGATTTGCCAAATGGTTAATGTAGGCCAAATCGACTCAAGTAATTGATTCTTGGAAAAGTACATAAGGGAAACAATCATTATGACTAAATAGCTGATTGTACTAAAAGCCGTTCCATAATGCCCCCATTTTTGCGATCGTGGAGCATCTTTTATAAAAGTATAAAAGAAAAAAATCGTTTCAAAGCCGGTCAAGCTATAGGTCATCGTTTTGGAGGCGGATAACAACTCTGCCGCGGAATGATCGAAAATAGGAAAAAGATGAGATATTTGCATATGCCGTAAAGGGAAACCTAACATAATAAAAAAAATAGGCGTAGTAAATATGAAACTAAGGAAACAAATTCCAACAATGATTCGAAAGCCCCCTATGACATAGACATACACGAGCATTGAGAGAATCAAGGCCATATACCATGTTTCCAATTGCGGGAAAATCCAAACTTGAATCAATTCGGTATAACTGCGAACGACGGAGATGGCCAAAGTCAGCAAATAAACGATCAAAGCCAAACTAAGCATCCCGCCAAGCCATTTTCCAAACAATTCCTTGTGGATGACAGTAATATCGTTCGTTCCTTTATTTAAGATTTGATATATCATCCACAAGACAACGTGTATCGAGATACCGGCGATAAAAACAGCGATCCATGCATCATTTCCCACAACTTTAACAATTTCCCGTTGAAAACTGAAAACCCCCAGACCAAATTGCGCAGCGACGATAAGATAAAAAACAAAAAACGGAGAGACTTTCCCGTTCTCGGACGGTAAGGGCAGCATACAGCACCTCCAAAGGTAAATTAGTCGTCGTCAATATCCCAATCTTTTTTTTGTGAAGCCTCCTGCTGAAATCTCTGACGATCTTGCGCCCTTATTTGCAGAGGACGGAGTGCTTGCTTGCTGAATGGCAGCCGGATGATCGAGTCCTTGAAGTCCTCCACGCGTAATGGATAGATGGGCTCAAGGAATGGGCGGCCGAGAGAAGTTAGCTTTAATAAATGAGAAATAAGCAAAGCAAAGCAGACGGCGACTCCGACAAGGCCCAGCAGATGAGCAAACAAGATAAATGGAAAGCGAATGAGGCGGATCACGCTGCTGACCTGGTAGATAGGTGTAGTGAAGGAAGCAAGCGCACCCGTAGCCACGACAATAAGCAGTACATTGCTCGTCAAGCCTGCTTGGACAGCCGCTGTTCCGAGCACTATACCGCCGACAATACCGATTGTTTGGCCAATCTTTGTCGGCAGCCGCGCGCCAGCTTCCCGCAAAAGCTCAATCGCCAATTCAAGAAGGATCGCTTCCAAAAAAGGCGGAAAAGGAATGGTTCCCCGTGATGTTATCAGCAAGCTCAGTACATCACGGGGGATCATTTCATAATGATAAGTTAATATGGCTACATAAGATGATGTGGCTAAAATGGAGAACAGAACCGCAAAAATCCTGAGCAGCCGGAAAGCGGAAGCGACATTCCAAATGGAAAGGTAATCCTCAAATGCCGTGAAATAAGTAATGAGTGAAACGGGACCAGATATCGCAGTGGGCGACCCATCCGAAAAAATGCCAACCTTCCCTTCTGCGAGTACGGCCGCAAGCCGATCTGGCCTCTCTGTATCAATTAACTGCGGGAAGGGCGAGTTTTTATTATCAGCAATCATTTGGCTAAGAAACGAAGTATCGGCGATTTCATCATATTCGATTCCATTAATCCGCTGGATGATCGTTTTCACATTTTCCGGGTCGGCGATACCTTTCACATAGACGACTGCGACCCGGGTTTTCGATAGCTTTCCGACCACCAGTTCCTTTACCTGCAGTTCGGGAATAGGCAAGCGTTTACGAACAAGATTTAAATTCGTATCAATTGATTCCACAAAAGCTTCCTTCGGTCCGGCAACCGTATATTCCGTTTCCGGGGTTGTTACTTGCCGCTTTTCAACGGAAGGCACCGGAACCACTAGGCAGTCCGGGTTCCCTTCTTTTATGTAAAAAATCAAACTTCCGGTCATTAATTTATTTTGTATATCGGTAATATTGTCTGTTATAGAAACATCCTCGATTGGCAATATTGCTTTTATTTCCTCCAAAGTAGAAGGACTCTTTGCTTTAAAGCAAGCAAGGACATCATGATGGATAATTTCAGGTTTCACCAACGTTTTAAAATAGGCAATGAAAAAGGGCGAGTCATGAAGCCTAAAAGTAAGAAAGTCTGCCGACTCTTCACATGCTTGTAAAAGCTTGGCAAGCTCGCTTTTTTGAAAAGCTGAATCAGTTTTCAGCATTCGAAATTCAACCTCTCTTTGTTATTGCCACATTAGGGGAACGGTTAATTCAATAATTTTAATATGGGTATAGCAGACACGCCTTATACACTATTGCCTATTTTTTTCATTAGGCTTGTGACAACGACATATCTTTAAACGAAAAAAAACTGGAGACTCTCCTCCAGTTTTTTTTTCATTTTAATCGCTGTTATGATTTTCAATGGTATAAAAGCATCACTGCCCATTTCTTTTGAATGGTGCCAGGTCCAAGCTTGCCCTACCTTTATTGTTATTCTTTATAGCAGACTTTAATAAAAAATGCTTACATGAGTAATCGTTGCAGATGATTCGTTAGCTCGACATGTACAAATAGGCATACAAGGAAAAACACTTTATATATGGCCTTGCCATCATAAAAATTCCATGGAAGTTCCCACCTATATAAACCGACTAATCATACCATGGTTGCCTAATGTGGACATTTCAGAAAAACGGTGAACGAAATACACTCACACAGTATAATACAGAATAGGAACAAGAAAGAAAAATAAAGAGGTGTAAACATGTTATTAAACGACTTTATGAGGGAAAATTTCCCGAACTTAGAATTGAGCCCCCCCTTGTTTTATAATTGGAAAGTCGGTATCCGTTTTGAATTGGGTGTGGACTATGATAGTGATGATGCTCATGAAAATAGCCCCTATATACAAGGAGTATATAAAAGGGCCATCACTTTATTTAAGTCTTTGCACACTATTGACGATGATATTTTTATCGTTGCTGACGCAGACGATTTTGCAGATGGTTATAAACATAGAACAAGAGTTTTTTCTCGTTATCTGAAAGATAAATCGTTCTTATATCGGTTGAACCTTACAACAATTCCATATCATTTTCCTGAAGATGAAGATGAAGAAATATATAAAACATATCGATTCACCTTAAAATGTAAAACGTCTGACTTCAGGTACATTTCGATGATAAAAGCAATCTGCAATCAGGATATGGGTATAAAACCCAGTATTTTCAATAGAATCTATTTTATAAATATTAGCAGGAAAACTATATTTTACATATATGATGACAGAGGTTGTGATTTATTGGCGACCACGCCCGAAACTGTAAGAGATGTTTATCAAAAATACAACGATTGGTTATTGGATTACGACAGAATTGCTATAGACGAGATATTCAAGTAAGGGATTACCTTTACATCACGAAGTCTCGGAAGGAATAATTTTATGTACTTGTACTTACATCGTCCCATTCTTCCTCCATATAATTCACTAGCCAATTAAGAGTGTAATGTCTTTCATAGACTACACCTGCCTCTAGCGATGATGGGGTTACCAAATCATTTAATTGTGCCTCTCTGACAGCCCAATATGCCCTGTAGGTAAAATCAAGAATATCCAATATTTCACCGACGGGCTTTATAGCGGATTTTTCCAGCAGCTCTTGTTTCGTACTAAGTAGAACGGTTTCAAAAACAAAGTCAGCATCACACGTACCGGCTGGTGCATCCAGATCGGAGATTAGATTTACGGACCAAAGTAGAAGCCATATGCATTCGAGTTTCCAAGAGTACTGAATCCGCTCATTCTCAATGATAGGGTTTGTTGATAAAAACTTTTTCTCCTCTTTTGTGAATAACCCATTGGCATGATACTTCTCAATGAAATCTTCAATTTTTTCTGGCGGAGCTTCCATAGCTTTCGCTGCAACTATCGATAATGGAATGATTCGGTTTATTATCTCTTCTTTCGTTCTAAGAGAAACTGCAGCTTCATCTACAATTACGGGTAGATGTTTATTTATCGGCACCCTTAGGTATTTCAAAATTTTTTCAGAATCTTTTTTCCTTTTTTTCGAGCTCTTCATTCCGCACCTCGAAAATTGTAAAATTATCCATTAACTATACCAAAAGAACTACTTTCTCTCAACTGCTCGGCCCGTTAATGCCGCCACCCACCCCCTCGGTTCCTTCCTCTTTTCCCATAAAAAGAGCTGCCTTAAAGGCAGCTCTGACTTCGACACATAGGAATAGCTATCTTCATGCAAATCAAGACAATGCCCACTATATTGTTTATATAGATTGGCCCATCTATTGAAGAAGGAAGAATGCTAGGCTAGTATCACCTATTGAACATTATTACTCAATTGACCGATATTCTCGACTTCCACAACGATTTCATCCCCAGATTGGACTGGGCAGCTGCCGGATGGTGAGCCTGTTGCCAAAATGTCACCTGGCTCCAGTGTCATTACTTGTGAAAGCCAGCTGATTAGATACGGAATGCTCAGAGACATTTCATTCGTATTGCCGTCTTGGACAACACGGCCGTTTAGAGTGGTCACGATCCGTAAGTTGGTCGGATCCACACCCGTTACGATGCACGGCCCCAAAGGCCCGAACGTATCAAATCCTTTACCCCGCGTAAACTGTGGATCTTTTTTTGTTAGGTCTCTTGCTGTGACATCATTGAAAATCGTGCAGCCAAACACATAATCAAGCGCATCTTCTTCTTTTATGTTTTTTCCGCGCTTCCCAATGATCAAGGCCACTTCGCCTTCAAGTTCCACTTGGTTGGTTAATTCGGCTGGAGGAAGCACAATCGTTTCCTTGTCTGCTATAAGTGAAGATAATGGCTTTAAGAATAGAAATGGTTCAACAAGGTTTGCCTCTCCCCCTGTTTCCTTTGCATGGCCTGCATATGTCCACCCGAAATTGACCACTTTGGAAGGTTTTACAGGTTCCAGAATTTTAACATCGCTATATTTCACCTTAACCCCGTCATACTTAATTTCCTTGTTGACTAGTTCGGCGAAACTGCTCGACAATTGTAATATTGAATCATCCTCAACAATTCCGTAATGTATATTGCCTTCTTGATTTTGATAACGTACTATTTTTTGTGTTTTTTGTAAGACTTGCATTATGAATGAACTCCTTTGATGATAAGATGTACTTACTTCCGTTAATAAAAAATCCGGCTATGCTATACTATATTAACATACCTGTTCTTTCAGGTGAAAAAAAGAAATGTCATCGCAACTCCATCTTCAAATAAAGTGGGAAATCATTTTTGGTCATGATTCCCGACTGTATTTAAGTGGAATCAGTTCACCAATTTTCGTTTTCTGTAACTTCCCTTCCATTTCCAAAACAATAAAACAATCTGGTGAATAATCGGAAATTAATTCCCTGCACATCCCGCACGGACTTACTACTTTTAACTTTCTATTCTTTTCATCGGAATAGGGATGTCTTACTGCAACAATCGTATCAAAGTATTTTTCTCCGTTCGAAATTGCCTTTCCAATCGCGATAGCTTCAGCACATACTGAAACCCGCCCGATATATGCTTCCATATGTACCGCTGAAACAATATCCCCCGACTTTGTTTTTAATGCTGCTCCCACATGATGTCTATCATCTTCATAGAGGGTTGTAATTACTTTTTTAGCTTCATCTATTAATGCAAAATCACTTTCTGTTAAAGGATACGTTTTCATTTCTGTTCCTTCACTCTCCTTTTATGTTTATCGCGTCATAGTGGGCGTATAGACTCTTTTTCAGTGAAAACATGAAACTATTTACCACTTCTCAATGGCCACTGGACAAAACATGGAAAGATTGCCGGTTATTTTTTCACCTACACGAAGGAACAAGCCACTAGCTTCTCCTCCAATTAAGAAGGAACCTACAAGCATTTTGCCGCTATATTCTCCGTCCCAAGTATTCACCGTTTTATTGGGCATCTCTACATATTGTTGATAAACCTTTTGCCATTCTGCGTAATAATCTTCTTCATCTTTTTCGACTAACTTGGAAAAGCTGTCAAAAATCTCTACACTTCCGCCTTCGCGCCCGTAAATTGGCTTTGCTACATACGCTTCATTCTCAAAAGGAAAATCACCTTTTAAATAAGTGGGCAAAAAATGACGACGGATGCTTTCTCTTTCTTCATAGCTGAAAATCCCGCTATCATCCCGCAGAGACCATATCAATGCTAAAACCGCTTTAGACTGCATAAGGAAGGCGCCGGGCGGATTTATTAATATTACCTTACCATCAGCAATATGTTGTAAAAAAGAGAGACCAATTTCCCTTCCGGCAGAATCTTTATCATCAACTAAGTATTCAAGCGGATACAGTCGATACAAGAAGTTAATCCTATCCCCTTCTTGGTCGAACAGCCCCTCATCCGAAACGATGATATCTTCAATAGCTATGAATTTAGTGTTATGTAATCCGCTATTAGTTAAATTGAATAGCACAGTTTCGCGGTCTTCATCGTGCCAGCCGTAAGAAGTAAAATGAACGGTATCATCATTTGATAGATTATATTGTTTGCTGATTATTGCCCACGTTCTTTTGATGTTTTCCTCAAGTTTATTCGGAGATACAAATCCATATTCCTCACATATGATTTGATTAACGATGGATGATTCTATGTATCCTGTCGGTGTATCACAATTCACTTCAACCAGCTGGATTTCATCTTCATTAACAATGAAATCCATTCTTGTAAAGTAGCTAAAAAAATCACTGGGAACATTGGCAGCATCCCAGGTATGGACAGGCAAACCTAGTTGGGACTTCCAGACGTTACTTTCTTGAGAGCCGTCCAGCAGTTTGTGATACATTTTATTGTATACATTCCCTATTTTATTGGTAACACGATTAATCCTGTCTATTTCCCGTTGAGAATATGTATGTATATCATATGACATATATTGGTGCCAATCTTCATCTTCTTCTACACTGCCCCAGGTAAAGCCCTTTTTGACCATTTTATCGTTAAGTTCAATCCATTTTAACAGATAGTGTGCTTCATCCTTTTTTTCCATATCGTTCTCTCCTTAGATGCATTTTGAAATGGCGATTTAACTGCTTGCCCCACCTTTTCCGCTTCCAATACCGGTGGAACCTTTACTCGATCCACTGACGGCATCATTTTTCGTTGTCTTGGAACCAGTTACCGGAGGAACCACTGTATGATTGCTTGAATTTGTATTGGTATGGGTGCTAGATCCCGAGCCCGAACCTGAGCTTGATTCATCTTGTTCTTCGTCTTCCTTGTATTTTTCAGCATTTTTATTAACAGAAGGAGCAGATCCGCAACCTGCCAAAACAGAGCTGGTTAGCCCTAAAGTCGCTATCAATGAGGTTAATTTTTGCTTATTCATTTTCATTTAACATTCACCATATTTTCAGTTGTATTTTTTTGAGTATCGGCGATGCCTAAGTTAGCTATCCAAAGGTTCTCTATATTCTACGGTTGAAAAGCCCTAATAGTTTCATAATATTTCCTTATTGAAACAACTCTGTCCCTTTCGTTCCAAAAGAAAAAACTGCCTAGAAGGCAGCTCAAGTACTACTCCGGTTTCTTATGTAAAAAAATGGAGTCCCACAGCCAAAGGACAACAGCAGTAGAAAGGCTTAATTTATAGTACTGTTTCATTTTTACTATATCATGGCAGCGTTAATGAGAAAATAGTGTACAACAATAAGTAAAGTAAGTTAAATTTCCTTGGATACTTATTGAGAATAACCTGTAAGGACACAGCAAATGGCACCACGTATAAATCTTGATCAATACTTATCTCGCCTCTTTATGACATGATCTATCTTCAAGATGTAAAACCTTTCTTTTGGAAACGTAAAGAAACAAGATGGCATGTATTTGCTAGGCAAAAACAAAAGCACGGTAAGCGTTGGACTACTTTAAGGGCCTTTGGCCAGTTCTTGTAAGAGTGAACCAAAATGTGCAGCCTGCCTTGTCGTTCCGTTCGACTCCTATTTCACCATCATGCAGCTCGATAATGGACTTGGCTATTGCCAGCCCTAGTCCGGATCCACCTGTTTCTCTATTTCTGGATTTCTCTACACGATATAATCGTTCGAAAACATAAGGCATATCTTCTTCTGGTATCCCCTCGCCTTCATCCGTTACGGATATTTTTATATATCCGTTCTTATACCTTCGTCCTATGATTTTTATGGTACCATTCATTGGGGAGTATCGAATTGCATTTTCCAATAAATTGATGACAGCTTGTTTCATTTTTGATGGGGATATTAAAACCGGTTCCAATTGTTCTGGTAAGTCCACTTCTATATTGAGCTTCTTTTCTTCAATTTGAAACAACTGATTTTGGAGTGTCTCAACGATCAGCTGATCTATATGGTATGGTTGTTTCTCAAGAGTGATCCCATCTGCATCAAGCTGAGACAGTTGAAAGAGTTCGTCTATTAAGTCGCTAAGCCGTTGGGTTTCAAGTCCTAGTGTCCTTAAATATTGCTTGAAGGTTTCTTTGTCTTCTACGACACCATCTTCAAGCGCTTCGGAAAAGGCCTTGATGGACGCGATCGGTGTTCGTAGGTCGTGTGATATATTTGCAACCAATTGCTTTCTAGATGCTTCGGATTTAGATAGATTTTCAAAACTTTTTAGTAATTGCTCATTCATATCATTAAAATTCGAGGCCATAGTGTTTAACTCAATAATTTTACTTTCGCTTATCCTGCAATTAAAGTCCCCTTCCCGAATTTTCTTGGCACCGGCTGATATATCCTGAATGGATTTTAAAATGGGTTTAGTCAGGTACAAATGTACTAGGATGGATATAACTGTAGCAATTAACGTAATGATGACTAACAAATTAAAAATCGTCGGGGGCAGTACCATTTCAACATAACTGAAGATCAAGAAAATCACAATTACCCCAATGCTTGCGATGTTAGCTAAAAGGAGCTGGGTTCTTATTTTCATTCTTCATCCCCGCTTTCAAACTTGTAACCCACTCCCCAAACCGTCTTAAGCATTTGAGGGTTGGATGGATCACTCTCCAGTTTCTCACGCAATCGCCTCATATGGACAGTCACCGTTGTTGTATCTCCCTCAAACTCCATATTCCAAACTTTATCCAATAGTTGGGAGCGCGAGAAAACTTGCTTTGGATGGTTAATCAAGAGCCAGAGGATGTCAAACTCCTTCATGGTCAATTCAACTGGATTTTGACTGAGATAAACCGTTCTTGTCACTTCATTAACCTCTAGCTCCCCGTATTGGACAAGTTTTACTTTCTCTTCCCTATTTTCCATGAGTAACGGATTCCTTCCCAGCAGCCGGAAGATCGACTTAACCCGCAATACGAGTTCCCTCGGGCTAAACGGTTTGGTGACATAGTCTTCTGCTCCATTTGTCAGCCCCATCAGCCTTTCCTGCTCTTCCCCTCTTGCCGTTAACATGATGATCGGAACATCATCCACCTCACGTATTTCCTGGCACACTTCCCATCCAGTTTTATAAGGCATCATTAAATCCAGAATAACCAAATCTGGCTTTTGTTTTTTCCATTTGGCAATGGCCTCCTCGCCATCACTCGCTTCAATGGTGAGGTAGCCCTCCCTTTGTAAATACCTTTTGCAAACATCTCTTATGCTGCTTTCATCATCTACAATCAAAATCTTTTTTGTCATTATTTCACCTGTCCCTATTAAAAATAATCCTCATGCAATTTTGCGCATGGGGGATATATTGAACGTTCAAACAAAAATGTTTGCAGCGAGCGCTGCGAAATCCTCAAAAAACTATAGACAAACTCGATTCAGATCGAGCATGTCTATAGTTCGAGGGATACCTTATGTATCTTCTCCCATACAACTTGTAAACTAGCTTAGCTTCCGTGATATGTGCTGTAGCCTCCAGGTGCGGCTACAATTGGTACATGGTAATGTTGTTTAGAATCAGTCACTTTAAAACGAAGTGGAACTTCGTCCAGGAATTCATCTGCACCCTTTGTGCCTTGTTTATCAAAGTAATCGCCTATAAAGAAATGGATTTCATACGTACCTTCTTTCATTTCCTTTGGTGTAAGCAGTGAACCAACGCGCCCCTCTTTATCCGTTTTTGCCGTGTGTAAGTATTTCATCTTTCCCTCTTCATTCACTCGATATACTTTAACTTTTACATTTGGTGCAGGTTTCCCTTTTACTTCGTCAAGTACGTGTGTAGAAAGCCCCCCCCATTGGTTTTGCTGGAGTTGTCGTTTTCTTCGTATCTTTGACCGGACTTTCGTTACTTGCTGCATGTGCTACCTGATCATTCCCTTGATTCTGTTGTACCTGCTCTAATTGACCAAATCCCAGAAATCCTGCACAGGATAGGACAGCGGCACCCGCTATACTTGCTACGTATTTTTTCATTCATAATTCCTCCTTATTCTGTCAATAGGTATACAATACCTCCCATATGTTATGAAACTCTAACGAAAATATTAATTTTTCCTTAACTGCCCACTTATTTTGCGACCACTTTCAAAAATATTCTTTTGAAAATGAGAAAAAGGCTGCCGCAGCAACCTCCCTTATAAAAACTCTTATATTTTTGTAAAAGTATACTTGCCCTAAAATAAGTCCCGCGTTAGCTTCTTTGATATATAGTCGAGCTGATTTACCATATGGTTATCGTCAACTTGCTCTGCATGGTCAGCTTTAAAGAGCTGAAGCTTCTTCAGCCTATAATAATCCAATAATAATTGATGAAGTGTCAGACCGTTCAGCATTAGGAATTTAGCATCTATCATGGATCGGACCAATACATCATCTTGTAGAAAGATAAGCTTTTCATTAACTGTATTGAATATGCCTTTTTCTTTTCCCTCTTCATAAAAGACCGTCATTTTTTCTTCTCTTCTTTGCATCGCATCCCGCAGTTGATCGTGTAAATATGGATACATGATTTGAAGCTCATTCAAAAATACATCCGAGATATAGGCGGCAAGTAAAATCGATTGTTCGAATAATTGTTGAAAACCCTTTGTAAACGATTCGACCGTATTATTTGATTCGACAACAAGTTCATTTAAATAGTCAACGAAACTATTGACAGACCCTTGGATAACATCTTCTTTGGAAGTGAAATATTTGTACATGGTCGCTTTACTTACATCCATGTATTTCGCCATATCATCCATACGAATGGATTGGAAGCCATTCTTCCTTATAATGGGGATGATTTTAGTGAGTAATCTTGTTCTCATGTCATTTTGAGAACTTTGATTTTGTTCGTTGTTCGCAGTCAAGTCGTTCTCCTCCTTCACTTTCTTCATTATTACATAAAAAACTAGGGAAATAAACACAGTGAACGAAGTAAACTATTTTAACCATTTTAGTTTACTTGGTTCGTCGTTGGTGTTATTCTATTTTTGATATAACAAACGAAAGGGAGCTGCTAATGATATGAGAACACGAAAATTAGGAAATAGTGATTTACAAGTGTCAGCTATGGGCCTTGGGTTGATGGGGATGTCTGGAACATATGGTGCCACAAATGACAAAGAATCCACTCGGACCATCCACCGTGCGCTAGAGTTAGGTGTGGCATTGTTAGATACAGCCGATATTTATGGAAATGGACATAATGAAGTGCTTCTTGGAAAAGCATTAAAAGGACGGCGGGAACAAGCCATTATTGCTTCCAAGTTTGGTTTCTTACCTGACTACAGCGTGAGCGGGCACCCGGATTATGTAAAAAAATCAATAGACGAGAGTCTTCGTCGATTGGATGTAGACTACATTGACCTTTATTATCAGCATCGCGTAGACCCTAATGTCCCGATTGAAGAAACAGTAGGAGCGATATCCGATTTAATAACGGCCGGTAAAGTTCGTTATCTTGGTTTATCGGAAGCCGGTGCTGAAACGATTAAACGCGCTCATGCCATTCACCCAATTTCCGCTTTACAAACCGAATACTCCCTTTGGAGCCGGGATATTGAAGATGAAATCTTGCCGGTTGTTAAAGAATTAGGTATTACCCATGTGGCATACAGTCCACTAAGCCGTGGGATTATCTCTGGGGAATTACGTAAGTTTGAAGATCTTGCTGAAGACGATATTCGCAGATGGTTACCACGTTACCAAGGAGACAACTTCCAAAAGAATCTGGATGTTCTGGAAGAAATAAAAAAAATCGCAGAGGAGAAAAATGTTACACCCTCTCAATTAGCTCTAGCATGGACAATGGCAAACGATGCCTTGCCGATTCCTGGAACAAAACGCATCAGCTATTTAGAAGAAAATGCAGCTGCCGTTCATATTACCTTGACAGCTGAAGATTTGGAGCGTATCGAGGCAGTGAGTCCAAAGGATTTGGTACATGGAGAGCGGATGCAAAGCGAGCAAATGAAACAGACTAATTTATGAAACGGAAATGATTTATCCACGAATATAAAAAATCATGAGGTGTCAGGGAGGATAAGCAGAATGAGACAAGAACGATCTTTAGAAGAAAGAATTCAATATCTTGAGGATATTGAAAGCATAAAGAAGCTACAAGCCACATATGGACATTATGTAGATAAAGGCTGGAATGGCAAGGAAGTGGATTTTGAAAGCCTTCCTGCTCTTTTTACTGAAGACGCCACTTGGAAATGTGCAGCTATGGGTGTCGATTCTAAAGGAGTCAATAATATTATCGACATGTTGAAAGAAGCGACTGCCGACGGTGAACTTGGCATGCATAGCTTCACTAACCCGATCATTAACATTAAGGGAGATCAAGCGACCGGAAAATACTTGTTATGGGTTGGTGTAAAAGGTAACGGTGTAACAAACCTCGTTTATCAAAGTGAGGATGTTGAATACCTACGCACAGATGAAGGATGGAAAATTACCGCTATCAATCTTCATTTTGCTCAATTATTGAATTCATAACTCAAATGATGTTAACTCTTAACCAAGATAAGCCCTCCTGCAGATTGACTGGAATGCAGGAGGGCTTGTTCATTTACGTGAACCGTAATGCTTTGCACCGCTAGGTTAGCCAAGCCAGACAACGTAACACCATGCCCCAGATATAAACTGTTCCAAGGAAGGTCTAATTTCACTTTCTCACAGTTGACCTCTAGCTCCCGTTACCTGCACCATGAAGAAACCCACCAATCAACTCATCGTCTTCCATATCAGATAGAGAACAAGCCATGCAAAAAGGAGAAGCATTATTTACATTTGCCAATAAAACCGGATAATGACATTTTTTTCACTCAATTTTCAAAGGAATACTATACACTAAAATATGATCTTAATTGAACCAACCAGGCCTTGAGCTGTATCTGACAAAGCGCTCATTTTTATATTTTCAATATGTGGATCTGAAAGAACCTTACCGTTTTTGAGGAGTTAATCATGACCCATGATAATAGCTAATAATTTTTGAACATACTGTAGAAAACGGCGTCCATATCTCCTCGATTCAAGCATTAAGCGATTTCCAAAAACCAAAAAAACCTTGATAAATCAGGGTTTACCCTGGTGTAACCCAAAGGTTGCACGGCAATGCGCCCAATACTCGCTTTACTTTAAAGGTGCCAACTCACCATACTAGGATATGAAAGGAAAGGAATTATTCATGATACTTAGCGAACGATTGAAACAAGAACGGGAAAAGCGGAATTGGTCACAGAATGATCTTGCAGAGAAGATTCATGTGAGTCGGCAATCTGTGTCGAAATGGGAAACAGGAAAAAATTATCCGAGCATCGAAGTAATCATTCATTTAAGTGATTTATTTCATATTACAATTGATGAATTATTAAGGAGTGACGAGGAATTGAAAGAAAAAATAATACGGGATAGTAAGCAATTGGCATTTCCAAAGAGGAAGGTATTCTTTGATAGTGTGTTTTTACTTGGATCATTTTTGTTAGTATCCAAACTCATCATTTTGGGCCTTAACAAATTTGCTGGCACAGACATTACGTTTTTAGAAGGTATGCCAGCTGTGTCGAATTTCCTGCCATTGGCGCTGATGCTTATCGGTGGTATCGGCTCCGATCATTTGAAAGATAAATATGTCCCCTGAATAGAGAGCTGTCTCAAAGTCTCTTTTTGTACAAAAGCTGAAAGACGGGCGGATACATGAATTGATTTCCCCCTTCGTAAACGGGCGGCTGAGGACCTTGAAGTTACCCTAGGTCGCCTTACTCGAAGACTCGGAATTGCAATCCGAACGGATTTTACTCCATATTGACTTCGACCTTGAAATTCACCTTCAGTTCGGGAAAATATTCATCCCTCCAGTTTTTTAGTTCATTATAAGAAATCAACTGTTGAAATTCCTGCCCAAAGCCAAATATATCGGTATGGCTTTCCTGCATTCTCTTAAGTACTTGGAAAAACCGCTTTTCAATAACTCTTTCAAGTTCTTCAATGATTTTTTCATTTGTGACTCCATCATTTCTCTCTAAAACGTTTATTTTTATATTCAAGTTGCTAGCCAATGATGGTTTATTATTTTTCAACGATGGAGTCAGTCGAATTGAACTGTTTGAAACCATAATACTGGCAAAACCTAGGCTCTCTATTTTCCCTTTTTCATTTTTGTTTTGCAGCACACGAATTAATTGGATTTCTTCCGGTTTGAATCTATCCATTAATTCGCCTTTTTTCAAGATATCTGAGCCTTCGAAGATTAATACTGTATTCTTTCCTGAACGGATGACAGGAACGGCGATATCTTTAGTGGAAGAAAACAGGCTCCGATACACTTCCCAAACTGGGGTACTAAAGATCTCTGGAGCCCAGTCAGCCCCTTTATTAAAAAAGTCATAGATGGAAGAAGCATGGACACCCAATTTATCGTTAATGCTAGATAATACATCCTCGACATTTTCATCTGTAATGGCTATTAACGACCTGGACGGAATCTCTTCTGAGCCCATTAAAAATTTTACAATGGCCGTTAATTCCTTTTGATTATGCGCCAAGTTGTTTTGAACGACAATCAATCTTATTTGTGTGTAATCAACGGCATTTTCCGAGTTTGTCCTGATTTTCCCAAGTGCACTTGTAATCGATTCGCCTTTCCCTGTTACGACCTTCGATACTTGGCTTTCATTTTTGAGTACAGGTATTTGTAATGTCACTTTATACTGTCCGCCCTGTTCCTTGGAAATGCCCAAGACTAACGGAATGGTGCGCTTATTAATATCTTTGATATCCCAACATCCGCTGAGAATGATGATCGTCATACATACGATAGAAAGTTTAAATAGTCTATTTTTCTTCATGCCCCCTAACACCTCTATTCGACCAGGATCCATAGATAAATATGGTTATTGGAATGATGATCATGAAAAAAGCTTGAGCACCTGAGCTCCACAAAAAATATTTTTCCAGCAAATATTTGTTTGGAACAACTAACGCGAAAATAAATGCGATGAAAGAACAAGCAATAATCCAATATGAAGAATGCCATTTGAATATTTTTTCCATGATGGTTCCTATCATCCAAAATAAAACTGAATTCGTCAGTATCACTAATCCGACCAGCAACACACCGAAGAATATGGCTTGTCGATTGAATGAAAACCAGCTAATGTCTATTGAGTCCATTGCTTCCAGGAAAGGATTTTTCAGCGTAACGACCGTATCTTGTCCGAAAATGAATAACGGGATATACACGACTGATAGGAATAATAGCGTTACAATCACCCATGCTCCAAAAAGTTGACGAAATATCAATTTTGTTTTGGAAGTCATGAACCCCAAAAACAAAAATGAGGAAAATCCTAATAGATAAAAAAATTTAATATCCACCAAGAACTTGGGTGGAAGATTCAAACCAGGCGTCACATTATGTATATTAAAATTTATTACAGAAGAAAAAATATTCAAAACCACCAAAGGGATAACAAACAGGAAAATGAAAATGGCGGAACGCAAAATTGTTCCTAAACCTTTTAAAGCTGTATATATCGAAATGAAAAATAGCAGCATCAATATTGCCCAATAAGGGGTTCGAGGCAAAAAAATCGAAATGATGACTTCCGTGTGGATGCGAATGTTGAGGGAAGCTAGCGCAATCAAGTTGATCACAAACGGAGTAAGGAAAACAATTGCCGCCCACCTTCCCATGTTCAAATAAATATCAATGACATTATGTGTCGGAAAGTAATTTAACCCTTTAATGTAGACCCAAATCAACATCAATTGCAGAAGAGCTTGGCAGATGATGACTTCCCAATGAGCTGTTTTCGTTAACATATATATGAGATTAGGATATACAACATAGCCAAAACTTAAATGTATGATAATGAAAACTGCTGCGATTTGTATCCGTTGCGTCACTTTGTCGCTCCTTCTTTTTTAATACGGAACGTCATATAAGGAATGTCGTCCGATGTTAGACTAGCCAAGTATATTATCGTGAAAATAAAACCCGTACATACCCCTAAAATGCCGAAAAGTGATGCCAATATCAAAATCGGATATTTCAGCAAGCGAATGTACAAAGAATTCTGCATGCCGATGACCGACGAACTTGCAATCACGACAGCCGTGATCACAATCACCAACAAGTTACTGACTAATTTGGCCTCCACCATCGCTTGTCCCAGTATGATGCCTCCAACCATTGTAATGGCCGGTCCGACGCTTTTGGGAAGTCTTACAATCGCTTCTAGTATCAAATCAACCAACACGACCATGGCGATCGTTTCCAGAAAGGCCGTTAACGGAATGCCCTCCCTGCTCTTAGCGACAAACAACGCAAGATCCAACTTAAATACCTCCGGATTCACTGACACCAAAGCAACATATAACGCAGGGAGGATCAGCGTGGCCACAAGCCCTATCACTCTAAAAACCCGAAGCATAAATGAAAGGATCGAAGGGAAATTGCGATCATTTATACTAACTAACATATCCCAAAGGAGGTTAGGAAAAACAAGCGCAAACGGACAATTATCCAAAAAAAGCACGATTTTGTTCTCTTTTAATGAATGTATGGCCGAAATCGGCAATTCGGTGGCGAAAAGATGACTGACAGGACTCAACCTGCGTTTACCAAATTGCAAATTAAGGTCATCAATTGTATCAATATCTGATTTGATCCCTTTTAACTGCTGGTCGACCTTGTCAATAAGGGCATTTGGGGTCCTGCCTTTAATATAGAGCATGGATAACTTTCGTTTTTCCAGCTCTCCGACTTCATAGGAACAATGGCATAGACTTGCAGTGGTAAGCCTTTTTCTGATCATCCCGACGTTCGTATTGATATCATCTCCAAAGGCATCCGTAGATGATTGAATCGGACTTTCATTTTTAGGCTCGGAAACGCTGCTCCTCAAATTTTGAACGATGGGATTAACGACGGCATTTTGTTTGCCGTCTTCTGAAACGATCACTAAATTGCCTTCTAAAATCCCTTTAATCAGCTGTTTTGTTTCAACGTTCACCAGGTCATTAAGATTTATGAACAAAGCTTTTACTGACGTGTTCGAATCTGCCATTTGTTGAACATATAATTTCGACTTCGTTAAATCGACCAGCGTTTTGAACCCTATTAGAAAGATTTTTGTTTGATCTACTAGTTCTTCTTCAATGAAAAAATCGCCTTGATTGGAAAACGTGGTCTCAATTTCTTTTACTATTTTATTCCTCATTAAATTGCCCCTTAACCACTAGTAATAGATAGATTATTTGCAATAAAGACCGTTTTTATTCGATACATACCGACTGACTCAAAGGCAGTCATCCTCTGTTTATTACAAATCTCATGCATCTAAACTGTTTTAGTTCGATAAAAAAAAGCTGCCTTAATGGCAGCTTTCAGACGTAAAACAAATAGAATTTGTCTACATTTCCGTATGGGTTTGTTCCATTTGAACCTTGATGAAGCTCTGTACACTGTTCGTTCCTTTATCCTTTGGGTGTAAACGAAGATAGCGTTTCCCTCGCTTATCCAGGGGCGGTCCGTGAGCCTCGTCGATGCTATTGTGCCTGCAGTGTCTCACGAAGACGCGCATTTCCCGATATTGCCTTGCATAATAAAACCGTCTTAAAGACAGCTCCGCGCTTCAGCCTACTTACTGTTAGTTGATTACATCGAATTCTATCGTTTAAAGTGAGGAAATCAGCCTCTAAGGTCCAGTTTTCTTAAATCTCGTCGATATTGCTTCCCGGGCGGATAACAACAAAAAAGCCGCCCATTAGCAGCCCTGAACTTTACCACTAATCGTATGCCTGCTTAACAAAAACAAGCAAAGCATCATTTGGTCACCTACTATGCAAAAAGGCGGACGCCGAAGCGATCCCTGTTAGTCATTCTTTCTTATCCTTTTCAAGTAATTCAATTATTCTATCGAGTTTTTGTTCCATATTGCCGGACTTGCTTGGTTGTTTAGCGGGACGTGCTCGAACAAAGTAATAAACAGCGAAAAATATTCCTACTATGACAATAATGATAAAAAATTGATAAATCATGTCGCCAGAATTAATAAACAAGAAATCACTCCTTTACATAATCAGATGATTATACCACAATTTTCAATTTTTTAACTCCGCAGGAAAAGGCGATCCTTCCAAATGGAAGGATCGCCTCTGTTAATTCGTTATTCTCATGTGAATTCTTAGAATTTCTTCAACGCTTCAATCATGAAACTCCAAAAGCCTTCGACGTCCAGTTCCAATCCATACTTGGCATTTACTTTTTTTCCCGTAACCCCATGCAAATCAATTAAAGTCGTACCTGCCGTAAACTCTCCTTTCGTTTCCACTGTTATATTCACTTCTTTCATTTTGAACAATTCTGGTGCAACACAGTAGGCGACAGTTAATACATCGTGTACCGGTGCCCCTGCAAAGTTGAACATTTCTTTGTATGTCGAGGCGAAGAATACTAATAATTCTCCAACTATTTTGGCCACATGATTATCAATTTTTTGCACTTGATCGATGACTTCTTTTGTAGCCAGAGCTTGATGAGTGATATCCAGTCCCATGACCGCTATTGGAATGCCGCTATCAAATACTTTTTTTGCCGCTTCCGGATCTGCCCAAATATTAAATTCTGCAGTTGGCGTCCAGTTCCCAAACGTTCCGCCGCCCATAAGGACAATCTCCTCTATATTGCCCTTGATCTCTGGCGCTTTTAATAAAGCCAAAGCAATATTTGTCAAAGGTCCTGTCGGAAGAATCGTAACAGGTTCTTTTGACTCTTTTACAAGGCGTATGATCGTATCGCAGCCATGTTCATCACTCCAGCTTCGAGAAGGTTCAGGCAGCTCCGGACCATCAAGACCTGAATCACCATGAATACCAGGTGCCGTTTCTCGTAAGCGAATCAACGGTTCACTTGCCCCTTTTGACACCGCAACACCGGATAAAGATACTAAATCACAGATTTTCAACGCATTTATTGTCGTTTTTTCAATTTCCGCATTCCCGGAAACCGTCGTGATTGCCAAAATCTCCAGCGATGGTTGTGAAGCGGCCAAAATAAGTGAAATCGCGTCATCATGCCCTGGATCACAATCCAAAATGATCTTTTTCGTTTGCATCATACCCTCTCCTTTATAGGAATTACATGACAATCCCCATGATCGTCCCGGAAATTACGGAAGCTAATGTAGCACCCAGCAAAAGTTTCAAAGCGAATCTGGAAACATGATTGCCCTGTTTTTCACTAATGGACTTGATTGAACCTGAAACAATGCCTACCGTTCCAAAATTCGCGAAGCTAACCAAATAAACCGATACAATGGCAATCGTTTTATCAGAAAGGTTTTTTGATATTTCACCAAAATTCAGCATCGCAACGAATTCGTTGGTAACAAGCTTTGTAGCCATTATTCCGCCTGCCTTTACAGCTTCTGGCCACGGAATGCCCATTAAAAAAGCGATTGGTGCAAACAGATATCCGATAACCGTTTGGAAGGAAAAATGAAAAACACTTAGAAAGATTACATTGATCAATTCCATCAAGGCAATGAATCCCAATAACATCGCCGCAACCGTGATAACGATTTTAAAGCCATCCATTACACTATCCCCAACCATCTGGAAGAAGGGGACTCTTTGATTCTCTTCCAATTGAATCAGATCCTCATTATTGTCCAAGTCATATGGATTGATGATATTAGCAATGATAAGAGCACTGAAAATATTCAAGACAACAGCGGTAACAACATACTTCGGTTCCAGCATCGTCATATATGCTCCAACCATCGCCATACTTACCGCACTCATTGCCGAGGTACAGATCGTATATAGCCTTTTTGAAGATAAATGTGGAATTTGTTTAATAATTGTAAGAAATACTTCTGGCTGACCAAGGACAGCTGTAGATACCGCAAAATAACTTTCCAGTTTCCCCATTCCTGTTATTTTACTTAATATCAAACCTAAATATTTGATTAGGAATGGCAATATTTTTATATAATTCAATATTCCAATTAACACCGACATGAACACCAAGGGTAATAGAGCTACAAAGAAAAACGTTGTTGCCCCTTTATTTACCATCCCGCCAAATACAAACTGGATTCCGGAATCTGCGACCGCCATTAATTTTTCAAAAAATTGGCCTACGCTGGTAATTGCAATCAGGCCAATGCTAGTATTCATCATCGTGTACACTAAAAGGATTTGCACGGCCAACATGATCAGAATTCGTTTATATTTTATTTTCTTCCGGTTATTACTGAATAAAAAAGCGATGATAAAAACAAACAGGATCCCTGTTAGCAAGAATATAAAATCCATTCGACCATCCCCCTAGAGTGTTAACGCTTTCAACGTTATTAAAAAAAACTTCTATAAGTCTAGTTGTCTAGTATAACAACACGGTGAGCTTATAGAAGTGGTGTTGGTGATGCTTACACTCTCAGTTTATTATCACTTAGTTTCTCATTGAAACTTACTGCTATTTGGGTTCCCACTTTAGCATTATGCTTTACTAATTCGATATTGGCTTCAAGGCTTTTACCGCCTGTTAATTCTTTGATTTTCCCAAGTAAGAATGGCGTACTATCTTTACCGATGATATGGTTTTCTTCCGCTTCCCGGATTGCTTGAGTGATGATACCATTGATGTAATCCTGATCCATCGCATATTGTTCCGGAATTGGATTAGTAATGACTGCCCCGCCCTTTAGGCTTAATTCCCATTTGGTTTTTAATGTTTCAGCAATGACATCTATTGAATCCGTATAGAAGTTTAATTTATGCTCACTTTCCCTAGTGTAAAACGCTGGAAGGCATTCCGTTTCATACCCTATTACGGGAACCCCTTTTGTTTCAAGGTATTCAAGAGTAAGGGCCAAGTCCAGAATCGATTTAGCTCCTGCGCATATTACAGCTACATCGGTTTGAGCCAATTCCTCGAGGTCGGCTGATATATCCATAGTCGTTTCCGCTCCTTTATGAACACCGCCAATACCGCCTGTTACAAAAACTTTGATGTCCGCTAACTCCGCGCAGATCATCGTTGTAGCAACAGTTGTTGCCCCTAGTTTTTTGGTAGCGATAATTTGCGCCAAATCACGTCTTGATACCTTGGCCACATTTGGGCTTTTCCCAAAAATCTCTAGTTCTTCATCTGTTAATCCGATTTTGATTTTTCCGTCAATGATGGCTATTGTTGCTGGAACCGCACCGTTATCACGAACAATTTGTTCAACTTCACGAGCCATTTTGACGTTTTGAGGATAAGGCATACCATGAGAAATGATGGTGGATTCTAAAGCAACTACCGCTTTGCCTGACGCTTTTGCTTCTTGCACCTCTGAAGACAGTTCAATATATTTTTTCATTTGTAAATTCCTCCATATCCAATTTAAATTGAGTTTGTGACAATTCTTGCCTAACTGTATATTTTGACATGATCGTTTTATGAGCATTGACCAAGCCCGATTTGATGACAGATTCAAAATCCTTCTTTTGTAACCAAGAATAAATGACACCTGAACAAAATGAATCTCCTGCACCTGTGACATCCGCCACTATGGGCGTTTCAACAGATGGGAAATGCTGTATATAACCTTTGGCACCTCCAGTCATGACCCCTTTTGATCCGTTGGTCACAATAACATTTCTTACTCCTAACCTCAGCCACGATTTAACCGAATTTTCCCAATCGTTCCTATCGTTGATTTTGACATTCAAATATGTTTCCGTTTCATCTTTATTGACAATCAGCCAACTCACTGCGTGCATCTTTTTAGGAAGCCCACTCATTTTTTGAGATGAAACAGGGATAATGACTAAGGGAATATGATGTTTAGCGGTGAACAATCCAAGATATTCTATTGTTTCACTTGGACAATTCAAGTCCACCACAATACATTTGGCCGTAAGGAGAATATCGATATTTTTCAAAAGCAATGCGGGTGTAATATAATCAAAAACCTTCATATCGGCCAGGGCTAAAGATAAATCGCCGTTTTTGTCAATAACGGCCGTGTAGGAGCCCGTTGATATGTCGTCAATTTTAATGACATGATCCAAATTCATAAAAGGCGAGGATGATTGATAAATATCGAACCAATCAGCATCATTTCCTCGTGCTGAAAGCAATATAACTTCTTCCCCTAAACGTCCTAAGTTTTCAGCAATGTTTCTGGCAACTCCCCCAACCGTTCTAGAAGATCCTATGACAGGATTGGAGGTTTTTTTAACAATTTCATTTTTGGTATATAATTTTTTATCAATATTCGCTCCCCCTATACAAATAATGGGGGACTTTTGTTTTCCCGCATTAAAAGCAATAGTCAAAATCAACACCCCCTTTTTAAACATTTGTTTCTTTGTTAAACATATGTTTAGTATACGCTTACATTTTAACTTGTCAATAAATTTTAAAAATTTAGTTAAATGCTTTTTCCTTATTTTTATTTCCCAGCATGCGCTTTCCACTTAAAGTCGATAAAAAAATGCCCAAAATTATGATTAATACTCCAAACATTTGCAACAATGTCACCATTTCATTTAACAAAATTACCGAGACCATCATTGCGACTGGCAGCTCAACTGCACTCAATATTGATGATTTACTTAATCCTATTTTCGGAATGGATATGCTGAACAGATAAACTGGTAGAATCATTCCAAATAAACCTAATGCCAGACCGTATATCCAGAGACCGTCACTAAATAGAGTGCCATCCCAGACTATTTGTGGAGTTTGGAAGACAGCTGTCGTTATGAAAGCAAAGAAAGAAACCAAGACTAATCGATTTGATGTTGCCATGCTTGGATTTGCTTTGCCATTAAAAAATAAAAATAGAGAATAGCAAACGGCTGCTCCCAGCCCCCATAGCCAACCTTGAAAAGGTACCTTCTTTAAGTCGACATCCATTAGGCCAGCTGCTGGAATGGTTCCGACAAATAATAATAGTATGGAGATGTATTCAGCTCGCCCAGGAAATTGTCGTTTTGCAATACAAGAAATCAGCATGCCGATCCATGTAAACTGAAATAAAAGAACAACAGCTAAAGATGCAGGCAAATAATTCAAGGAAAGACCATACGAAATATTGGTCATCCCTGTCAAGATTCCCACGGGGATCATATTTTTGATTCCACTGATTTTCAACTTTTTTCTTTGAACGGCAAATATACAAACTGCTAGCATAAAGCCCATGACAAATTGGCTTGTAACTGCTTCCGAGGCTGAAAAACCATCAAGCATAGATAGTTTTATGATTGTTGAAACTACACCGTAGCTGCATGCCCCAATAACCACAAACAAAGGATAAAAGTACATTTTACTCATTGGATCTTTCTCCTTTCATATCTCACTACCGAATATAGATAGGTAATAATGAGTTTTAAAACAAAAGTTTATCACAAAGACAAATGTTTAGTAAATGCAGAATAATTTAAATTCACACAAAAAAACCGGAAATTTTCTTGAAAAAAGAAATTTTCCGGTTTTTTTATATTTTGTTCTAAATATACACGTAAATCCCTCTGCTTATTGGTTTCATGGAACTAAAGCCAAAGTTATCCTTGCCATCAATCCATATCATCCTTGTAGCCATCTTCAGCAAGTTCGTAAAGGAGCTCATCCGTAATATCTGCATTGGTGTTCCATGTTTGCAAGGTAATTGAGGAAGCTGCCATGCCAAATCGTAAAGATCGTTCGAAGGATTCATTTTGATTCATGCCGAATAATATGCCTCCTATCAATGCTTCATCGACTCCATTGTTACATTGAAAATTATCTTGTAGTGGAAGCAGATGCTCTTGCCTTCCATCATTAGCTGCCCAAAAAATCCCCTGCCTGTCCAAGGTGATGATGACCTGTCTGACTCCTCTTTGAATGATTTGCTCGGCTGCTTTCTTACAATCTTCAATCGTAACGACTTCCATATTGGACATTATCGATATTTCACCACGATTGGCAATCAATAAATCTATGCCATGTAAATTAGTTGGCATTCTCGATGCCTTAGGCGCTGAAACGGGATTAATCCATAAGTTCAATTTTTCTTTTTCACATCTTTTGATAAGATAAGTCAAGGTTTCTTCCGGAAGGTTGGAATCTGCAAATATTATATTGGAAGAGGCAAGATGCGACCAACGTGCTTCAATGAACTCAATGTTAAACTGGTCATAGATTTGCATATCAGCCACCGCTAAAATCATTTCACCAGAATCATCAAGAATGGATGTATATGTACCTGTCTTTTCCATATTCAATGCTAAGCATTGACTAACATCCACTCCGTATCTTTTTGTTTCTTCCATTAACCATTTTCCTTCTTGGTCATCCCCGATCAAAGTAATCAATGATACTTGGCATCCTAACCTTCCGAGGTTCTCTGATACATTTCTGGAAATACCGCCACAGGACTGTCTAACCGCTGCCGGGTTGGACGTACCATACTGAATGGGCTTCAATGTTTGTGACATACGATCTATATTGGCGCCACCAATGCAAGTAATTCGTGACTCTTCCCGCACGATATAGGCTCGCCCTATTATTTCTCCCTTTTTCGTCAGAGTTGAAATATATCCAGCCACTGCTGATCTTGATAGTCCAAGTTTTACTGATAATTCTTGTTGTGATATAAAAGGATTCTCTCTGATTAATGCCAAAATATACTGATCCTTCACCTTATTTCCCTTCCTTCTCTAACATCTGTTGTATGAGTATTTGTGAGTTTATGTACATTTAATGCTTGCCCCATCCTTCAATACTTATATTTTATAAAATATTTGTGTTAATGTGAAATTGAAGCAGTCCTTCTCCTGATTTTATATACTCCATTACAAGAATAGAGTCCGTTGACTTGCTTCATTCCGATCTTATTTATCCAGTCTTCAAAACAAGCATCACTGTATCGATTTCACCAAAGTCTTCATGATGCGCATCATTGCCCTTCACAAATTTTCACTAACGCACATTGTTATATCAGAATAGGAGCAACAAATTTGATCCCTTCCTCCTAATAAAAAAAGTGCCAATTTCTTTTCAATAGAAACCGGCACTCCGTATATCCGCTACATGTTACCGAGCCGCTTTAGGCGGTTGGCATACGTCACATTTACGTTGGTTATTATTTTTGAATTTCTTGAATGTTTTTTCAAAGTTACTGCCGCAGGTACATTTAAATAGTAACTTTTGCGAAAAACCGTGATATTCCGTCGTTAGCAACTTACTTTCCGAATTGCCCTCAACGAATTCTTTAATTTTGCCAATGGTCCATTGTTTGTTCACTCTCTTACACCTCCAGTTTTTGTATCGCTAAGCGGAGGCTTTTTCTTGGCATCCGTTCAATTATAATCATCCTAAGTTAACTATTATAACATGAATTGATAGGCATTTAATAGCTTGAACTATGTTATGAACTGTACTCGAACACGCCTCGAAAGGTTGTTTTTTCTTCGTGGTCATTACATCATAACGGCTACCCACTTCAGGCAATCGCCCAAAGGAGCCTCGCACACCCGCTTCATAAAAAATATTGACCAAGCGGTGACAGTGAAACAATTAGTTCGTAAAATGGAAGATTCCATGGATCGCCTTCATTCATGAAAGAAAATAACATGCTCTTTTTATTGGAATCAAAAAAGGAATCGGAATTTTTCAATTCCCATCCCGTTTTTTCTATAAACTGAGCGATTAGCAATCGCTTATTGAGGGTGGATTTCACTTTCGATCCAATCAAGTTCTGTTGTTTTTTTCAAACATATCTTTGCATTTGGACTCCAAAAGTTCTTTAACGTTTCATGGACATGTTCAATGATGCGGGGAGCTGAGAGGTGATTTGCATCATTCGTTGTGTGGGCATCACCGATAAGGGTGACATCATAGCCTAAATCAAAGGCTCCCCTACATGTGGAATCAACACAGTATTCCGTCTGTGCCCCACAAATGTAGAGCTCCGTTACACCTAGCTTGTCGAGTGTTTGTTGTAATGGGGTGTGGCTAAACGAATTCGGCACGCTTTTAAAGATGGTCACCTCTTGAAGGAGTGGCTTCTCAAGACTCGGGTGAAACTGCCACCCAGGTTCGCCTTTTTTCAATGGACCTTCTGGCGACTCGTGTTGAATATAGATAATCGGTATTTGCAGTCCTCTTGCAGATTGTATTAAATGGTTGATGTTGTCAAGTACCTTATCGCGTTTATAGCCTTCTTCCACGACGGCCGTTTGCATATCAATGATCATTAATGCTTTCTTTTCCACCCGTAAGCACCTCCGTTTTTCACTCGTTTCAATCATATCAAAACTCTGACTTTTTATACACATGAACAAAAATATATTGATTTTCATGTATATCCAGCAAAGGGCGTAAAATTTTGGTTCGAAAGCAATCCTTCAACGTATTGTTTCCCTCCTCATTATTTATAATTTTATTGGTGTGGCTTCACTTTTTCGAGTTGAGGAGCGGAACTTGGGAAACCGAAGATTATAAGAGGACAAAAAACACGAAAAGATGAGCCAGGAAATGTATCTACCGGTTCATCTTTTTTATGTTTTCCAGTCTCATCTTGACAAAACTTGTACCTGAATAATGATGATAAATCTTAGGATACTAAATGCTGCTGCGAGTCCTGAATTGCCAAACAGGGTTCCGATGATGAGACCTACGAGATGGATCAAGTTTGCTGTAATGGCTGTTTCACCAATTAAGATAGGTCCAATCAGTGCAATCAAGATCACCAGGTTCTTAGGTATCCTGTTACAAGCATCTATAACGACACGAAATAAAATAATGAGTATGATGACTTCCCATATTGTTGGTAAAAAGGCAAAAAACGTATGATTCTGATGGAAAACCTTCCATAATTGATCGTATAATCATCCGGTGCTTGTAAAAAATCCGTGAACATCGACGGAAAGATCATTACTTGTGGATTACCATCTACCATCAATATTTCACGTCCATCCAATATACCGGAAGCTATTACATCAGGTCGTTCTGAATTCAAGGTTAAAGGAAAGAGTGTTTGTTTCAGTTATTGTGATCGACTAAAGATTGTCCAACTAACATGCCCCGTTAGTTGCATAAAGAAAAAACGTGCCTAAGCGGTCACGTTTTTCGTATGAAGGAAATACCTTTACTTCTATATTATTTTAATTGGCATACAAGCGGTATTGATCGCTTAAAGTATCTCCATTACCGTAAATATAGGCTTTAGATCCGGATGTGTAGGAGGAATCATCGTACTGCCATTTGATTCTGAGCCCCATGTTTCCACCTGCTCCATAGGTGTTCTTGCCGTTTTTCTTAATATAATGCGAAAAGCTGTCCCACGTCCTGGGACCAACCACACCATCCACTTTCAGGTTGTTTTCTTTTTGATATTTCCTTACACCCGCTTCAGTTTTCGGTCCGAATATTCCATCGACGTCAACAACCGCTGAATCGGTATAAAATCCCATTACATTCAGGATATACTGCATATTTCTGACTTCCACCCCAAGGGTGTCCTTACGCAAAATAGAATTTTTATCCCAGCTATCAGGATGGTGAAATCCTCCGGCGGATGCGAAAGCGGTGGAAAAAGTTATCCCTAGGGCCATTGTCAATACTACCAAGCTGGTGAGTAATTTCTTCAAAAAACCATCTCCCTCTTTTTTATGCATCATAACCACCTTAACTATTTCCCCTCAACCCTTATATTCCCCTTCCGACCAATGTCCTGTTTTGATAAGAATGCCAAATATCCCCTGAAGGAACGATGGGTTCATATATCCTAAAGCTTCTTTCCCCCCCTTTACACGGTTCCTCGATAATTACGAATAGTACTACAATCATGATGGTCATAATAAAAGCAATCTAGAAGCATACCCAAATGGTATCAATGAAAGGAGGAAAAAATATTCCTAGAGTTAATAAAGGATCGATTGTTTTTGGTACGATCATCATTCAAATAGGTTTGGGCACGATTTACACGTGGAGCTTATTCAATCAGCCCTTGGCAGACAAATTCGGCTGGAAACTGAGTTCAGTCGCCATCACCTTTTCCATAACGAGCTTCGCTTTGGCAGTTGCGACGCTCTTTGCAGGGAGATTGCAGGAAAAATGGGGCCTCCGTTGGCTGATCGCTTTAGCCGGAATCGTGCTTGGAGCTGGATTGATCGCAAGTTCATTCGTTTCAAAATTAATGGTTTTATACATCACCGCAGGGGTGGTTGTCGGATTCGCGGATGGCCTGGCCTACATTACCACTTTGTCCAATCTTATAAAATGGTTTCCGGACCGCAAGGGGCTGATTTCAGGAATTTCCGTTTCCGCTTACGGAATGGGGAGCCTGCTATTCAAATTCATCAACACATGGTTAATAAATAATGTCGGTCCTTCACAAACATTTATGTACTGGGGAATCATTGTGATGGCCATGGTGCTTATTGGATCGCGTTTTATACGGGAGGCACCGGAAGCCGCTGGTGATGCGTCCGCTCTTACAGACTCGAACAATTATACAGTCAAGGAAATGATGAGGACAAAAGAGGTATACCTATTGTTCGTCATGTTTTTTACCGCTTGCATGAGCGGGCTTTACTTAATCAGCATCGCCAAGGATGCAGGTGTCCAATTGGCTGGATTGGATGCGGTCACTGCCGCGAATGCCGTAGCCATGATTGCCATCTTCAACACGATCGGGCGTCTGATCCTGGGAGCCCTTTCGGATAAAATCAGCCGGATGAAGGTGATTGCCTTCAGCTTCCTCGTCACCGCTGCAGCAGTTCTTGTATTGACCCTGGGGAATATTAGCTTCGGTCTCTTTTTTACGTGTGTGGCGGGGATCGCCTTTTGCTTTGGAGGTAATATTACCGTCTTTCCCGCAATCGTTGGTGATTTTTTTGGTTTAAAAAACCACAGCAAAAATTATAGTATCGTCTATCAAGGCTTCGGCCTCGGTGCCCTTTCCGGATCGTTCATTGCTGCCATCATCAACGGATTCAGGCCGACGTTCATGATCATAGCCGTATTATGTGTCGTGTCCTTCATCATTGCTCTAAGAGTGAAGCCCCCAAAAGCTCGCAGGGGAAATCCTTTATAACCATTGCATCTCCCAATTAGGAAGCATCTATTATCACCATGACATCTAGGAGGAAAAGAATGAAGCAAACAATCGCAGACCTATTAATTGACTCATTATTGCAAGCAGGTGTGAAAAGGATTTATGGAATTGTTGGAGACTCCTTGAATGCTGTCCTTGATTCCATCAGACGCTCTGGCAAGATCGAGTGGATTGGGGTCCGTCACGAAGAAGTCGCAGCATTTGCCGCAGGCTCGGATTCCCTGTTGAGCGGCAGCATCGCCGTTTGCGCAGGCAGCAGCGGCCCTGGGAACCTTCATCTTATCAATGGCTTGTATGATTGCCATCGCAGCCGGATTCCCGTTTTGGCTATCGCGGCCCATATTCCGAGCAATGAAATTGGCGGCGAGTATTTCCAGCAGACCCACCCTGAACAGCTTTTTAAGGAATGCAGCCACTTCAGTGAACTGGTGTCGAAACCTGAGCATATGCCTCGTATGGTCACAATCGCGATGCAGCATGCGGTTTCAAGGAAAGGTGTAGCCGTTTTGGTTCTCCCGGGTGATGTAGCTGCAATGCCTGACAGTGAAGCCGTCCCTGAGAAGGTCGTACATGTGACGGAACCCGTTGTCCGCCCATCCGATGCCGAATTGCAAAGGCTGGCGGAATATTTAAATCAGGGCAAGCGAATTACATTATTATGCGGTGCAGGCTGTGAAGGCGCCCACCCCCAGCTGATGGAACTCTGTGACCGGTTGAAGTCACCGATGGTCATCGCCCTACGTGGGAAGGAGCATCTTGAATATGATAATCCTTACTCTGTAGGTCTTACAGGTTTGATTGGCTACTCATCAGGATATCACGCCATGATGGATTGTGATGTATTGCTGATGCTCGGAACCGACTTCCCATACCGACAATTCTTCCCCAAGAAAGCCCAAATCCTTCAGGTTGACCTCAGGGCTGAGCACCTTGGGCGGCGGGCAAATTTAACATTGGGCCTATGCGGTGATGTCAAGAATACGATTGAAGCATTGCTTCCCTATCTAACAGAAAAGCATGGCCAGCGACACTTGAATAAATTTGTGGATCATTATAAAAATGTCCGCGAAGGGCTTGATGAACTAGCGGTAGGCAAACCAGGCCATACACCCATCCACCCTCAATATTTAACGAAAATGGTCAGTGACCTTGCCAGCGAGGATGCGATCTTCACCTGTGACGTAGGGACACCTACCTTGTGGGCAGCCAGGTACCTTGAAATGAATGGGAAAAGGAGATTATTGGGATCCTTCAATCACGGTTCGATGGCAAATGCCTTGCCGCAAGCAATCGGGGCGCAGTGCATCGATTCAGGCAGGCAGGTCATTGCCCTTTCTGGCGATGGGGGCCTGTCCATGTTAATGGGAGATATGCTGACCCTGCGACAGCATAATCTGCCCGTAAAGATCATCGTATTCAACAACAGTGCGCTTAGCTTTGTCGAATTGGAGATGAAGGCAGCAGGCTATTTGGAAACCGGTACAGAGCTTAAAAACCCGAACCTGGCAGCCGTTGCCGAAGCAATGGGAATCATGGGGATACGTGTAGAAGATCCAGCAGACCTCCAGGATTCACTGAAGCGGGCTTTTGAACATGATGGACCAGTATTATTGGATGTACTTGTGAATCGCCAGGAAATATCCCTTCCGCCAAGAATAGAATTTGACCAAGCACATGGTTTTACATTATGGATGGTCAAAGCAGTGCTCAATGGTGATGGCAATAAATTAATCGAACTTGCCAAAACAAATCTCCTGCGCTAGTCAGGTGATTTAAAAAGGGATCCGCTTTGGATCCCTTTTCATTCTATAGCTTCCTAACAGAGTGAGCCCTCCCCAGATCGAGGCTTATTGGATATATTAGAAACGCATTGGGTAAAGCGAGCAGTAAAGTGCCTGATCAACATATCTGGTTGTCCAGGCATTAGAACTGCAAAGTATGTCTTGCCGTGACAATCTAGGATTCGAATGTCTTCATATCGGACTTTCCATGTTTTTTGATTCCAGATTGGCCAACAGCGTTTGAATTTGCGCTTACAATACTCCCCACTCAATCCGGACCCATTCATAATGGAGACAATTATAGGTTCCTGTCCAATAAAAGTCCCAATTGTTCTGCGACGACTTGAGGCGGATCAGGTATATCATTCGTGAAATATGATTCGACTACGCCTACTACAGCCGATCCAAAGAACCTAAGAACGACTTCTTTGCTTAATCCTTGATTTTCCCCTTCGTTTATATTCACATCACCGCTTAATTCCTCCATGACAAATTCCAGGAACTGACTCCGAAAAGCGGAAGCCCCCTTGCTCTTTAACATCGTCGAAAAGAATAAAAAATTCCTTTCAAAGTATTCGAACCAAATCAGATTCGCATTTATGAAATCCATTTCCGATGCTGATCGGCACAGTTTTCTTAGTTCGTTAATATGTTCTTCAATGAGCTTATCCAGTAAATCAAACTTATCGAGATAATGATGATATATTGTCCTTCGGCCTACATTTGCCCTGTCGGATATATCTTGTATCGTAATCTGGTCGAAATTTTTTTCAGACATCAGTTCGATGAAAGCTTTTTTAATCGCTTGTTGGGATTTGAGTATTCTTCTATCCACCGTGGACATTGAAGTCACCAAACTTTCTTTAAATTAGGCTCTTTTATTGCTTTTAAAACGAAGCAATTCCAGATTGATTGAAGCAGATTGCGAAACTCCTGCGGGAGCAGCTGGACAAGTGAGACTGAACAGGTGTTCACGCCGAGGAAGCTCACCGCCGCCCTCTGTAAAGCTGTCGATTGGAGGCGAAATGCTTCGACACTTCACATTATACACAAATGCGCAATATCGCATCAATATGTATTTCTTTATGTACAAAGCACCATCAGCCAGAGAATGCATGAATTAGATGATTTTTTTCGAAGTAAAATGTAATATATTGGTTGAAAAGGAGAGGAATTCATGAGCAAAAAAGAAGAGGAAAAAAACAGCCTAAAAAGACCTTCACTGGATAGAACAGGTCTTAGATCCTTTAGTGGAAATCCCGAAGACTTTGAATTATCTTTTTATGGAATATTCATGGCTTGCATCCCCATCTTCATTTTAGGCGGTATCGTTTGGTACAATTGGTAACGTTCTTTTACAATGGCTTTTTAATTGTGTTTTGGCTTCTTCCACGATCGTTGTAATTAATGCACCCTTTGTTAAACTTTCAATATTATCACCATATTGAAGGTCATGAATTTTTTCACTAATATCATACCAGACTGATAAACTTTCATTAAGGAAATGTTTACGGACGACGGTATACATCTCATAAGCGATTTCAAGAACATCTCCTTCACCATTTGAAATTTTCGTTAATAATATCTCCATATAATCATTTGTACAATCTTCGGGTAAAGGTTCCTGCAAACCTAATTCTCTTATAGATCTTGAAAAATAATCTTCAACTTCAAAAATACTGTCTGGTTCACAAAAAGAAGCTAAAATCATTCATGACTGTGATGAAAAATCATTCTCCAGCATGTGTACAGCCCATTTGACGTAGTCGATCGATTGTACTCTACCTTCAAATTTTTAAAATATAAAATGTTTGTGTCCACTTGAACCCTCCTTTCTAATGCTTCCCTATGGTCAGTAACTACTGTCATTTAAGTCACCAACCAAGCTGATCATTCCTTATCTTCGGCGTTGCCGAAAAAATACAGCCCACTTAAAACCGATCCACACAGTACCCATCCTATACCTGAAGCTGTACCGAAACGTTTTTCAGAGGGTGTATGAATCGGTAGATAACGGGAATGATCAGCTGATTATCATGCATAAATCCATGTTTGGTTAGTGGTCATAAAATTTGGCGTAGCGAAATTGGAGAAGCTAGTGATGACACCAGCGGGTACGGATTGATTAGAACCTGCGAGCATAACACATCGATGGACACTCGATGCGTCGTCTTAGCAAGTGTGTTTTGGGTTTATTGAGTTAACTATTCATGCCAATTGGTGAATAAGTTCGTAATTCCTTTTCGTGTACACGTATCCTTCTAAGATGATCCTCGCTGTGCGTACAACTTTTATGGCGCGGATATGTCCTGCCAGGAAGTCAACCTTGGTTTCCATTATACCTGCCGGGTGGGCCAATCGGAGAATTTCGTGTCTAATATTCACCATTTCAGATAAGATCGTTTCCTGTAAGTACGCTCCGGCAGTTGTACAGATAGCCCCTGTAATGGCAAGCGCTTGATGAGGCTTTTGCATGGACATCATCCTGATCACCAAATCCATGTCTTCCGCTTTCCTTTCCGTTCCTGTTACATCTATATAATCCATTGGAGGGGCAATGATGGTCATTTTGGGCACAGCAGGAGATTTAATCGTTGCAGTTTTCCTATCGGAAAATTGACACATTTCAGCTGCAATGGCGCGGATTTCTTCCAGTTCATTTAGTTTTTCCTGTGAAAAGTCCGCAGGCAATTCGCTTCCGACCAAGCCGATATCATGAGCTCTGACAAAAACGAGGGGATTTGCGACGTCAATAATCGAAACAGGGATCAACCTGTCTTTAGTTTTGATCATGTCGATTGGGTTTCCTGTAGGGAAAATCTTCCCGGTTACAGCCCCTTCTGCACGATTAAAAGAAAGGTATACAGGTGACCCCGTCCCAGGAACGCCTGGAATGGAGCAGGCTCCCTCTGTTTTCACTTGTCCATTTTCAACTTCCACTTCTGCTGTAATCAATTTTTGTGTATTTTTATTAAAAATCCTAACCGTTGTAACAGGTTCGATTGCCGGAACTAATCCTTGCTCAATGGCGTATGGTCCTACCCCGGATGATATATTCCCACAATTCCCTTTAAAATCCACCATCTGATTATCTATGCTTATCTGGGCGAATGTGTACTCCACATCATGATCCAATGAATCTGACTTCTTGATGATCGCTGCTTTACTAGTCAATGAATTAGCTCCACCAAGACCATCAATCTGTCTATGGTCGGGACTGCCCATTACATCCAGTAAAAACGCTTCCCACTGTGACGGATCGGAAGGCATATGTTCATAATTGAAAAAAACCCCTTTACTTGTACCGCCACGCATCAATACTACTGGTATTTTCATTACATTAACCACCTTTATAATAGTATTCCAGCACTACCAGTTCCTTTGAAAGTATAGTATGATAAATTGAATTATAAGTAAAATACATATTTTTTTTAAAAAAACAAAAAAAAATCTTATAATCAACAAAGAGGTGTATAGTATGGACGAAAAAGATTGGACAGCGATAAGGGTGCTTTATGAAGAAAAAAGCATCACTCGTGCAGCAGAGCGTTTATATATTTCTCAGCCTGCATTAACATACCGACTTAAAAACTTGGAGAAAGAGTTTGGAACTAGTATTTTCTTTAAAATCAAGGGTGGTATCGAGTTCACTTCTGAAGGGATACATTTAGCTGGTTACGCAGAGGAAATGGTCAAAAAACTGCAGCAAACCAAAGATTATATGTTGAATATGCAAAATGAGGTAAGAGGCACGTTACGGCTGGGGGTTTCCAGCAATTTCGCCCAATATAAGCTTCCAAAATTATTGAAAAGTTTTTCTACCCAATTCCCTCATGTCCAATTTAATGTCAATACAGGATGGAGTACGGAAATTATGCACCTTCTTGATTCTTCGAGTGTCCAATTGGGCATTTTACGGGGGAATTATGAATGGTATGGGATTAAAACGTTGCTGCATAAAGAAAGACTTTGCTTAATTTCTAAAAAACAGGTGGATTTGGATAATCTGCCGGAACTTCCGTTCATCAATTACAAAACTGATAGTTCGCTAAAAAACTTAATTAACGGCTGGTGGCACGACAGGTTCTCGGAACCTCCGCTAGTTACCATGGAGACAGATCGGCAGGAAACGTGCAAAGAGATGGTTAAAAACGATCTTGGCGTTTCCATATTGCCGGAAATATGCATGCAGCCAGCCGATAACTTGCATACGTACGGATTATCCTACAAAAATGGAGAACCTGTATTAAGGAATACGTGGTTAATGTATAACCAAGAAGCATTAAAGCTATCTTCCGTTAAAAACTTCATTGATTTTTTAAATAAAAACGCCACTCTCTGAACATATGGCACAATGAAAATGGTTCCCCCATTTTCATTGTGCTTTTTATTTTTTGATATTGGATTATAAGTTTTTTTTTATAAAAACATTAAAAATCATGTATTTTACTTATTTTAAATTTTGTAATATTCTAAAAAAAGAATGAGGGTTGGAAACTATAAGACTGGTTTAATTTTTGTAGCTGATTCATTTTGTAAGCGATTTCTTTATAGGAGGGGAATATCATACTTACTTTTCTTGGTGTTTCAATGGTCGTCATCTTCACTTACTTAATTATGTCCAAACGTTTGTCTCCGGTTACAGCCTTGACGATTGTCCCAATCATTTTTGCCCTCATTGGCGGTTTTGGTTCCAAACTTGGGGATATGATGCTTGAAGGGTTAAAAGTTGTTGCTCCTTCAGCTGCCTTGCTATTGTTCGCCATCTTGTTTTTCGGAATCCTTATTGACGCAGGCCTATTCGATCCGCTTATCAAATGGATGTTGAAAATCGTGAAGGGAGATCCAGTGAAGATAGCAATAGGAACTGCCGTGATAGCCATGACCGTTGCTTTGGACGGTGATGGAACCACGACGCATATGATTACGGTTTCTGCCATGCTGCCGCTTTACTTGAGGCTTGGCATGAATCCCCTTATTCTTGCTACGATATCCATGCTTTCCGTAAGTATCATGAGTGGGATGACGCCTTGGGGAGGCCCTGCCACAAGAGCGATAGCCTCTTTAGGTTTACATGCAAATGAGTTCTTCATTCCGATCATCCCAACCATGCTGGCCGGAATGGCTGCCATTCTTTTTACTGCCTATGTACTTGGAAAACAGGAACGTAAGAAGCTTGGCATCGTTCAAATCCATTACGCTCCAGGAATGAAAGTAGCTCTTGATGAGGCAGCGGTCGCTTCCGTCATGCATGATGATGTAAAGCGGCCAAAATTAATCTGGATCAACCTTATCTTAACGCTTGCGGTCATGGTCGTCCTGGTAATGGGATTAATACCGGTACCCGTTTTGTTCCTGATCGGGTTTGTGATTGCTTCAATGATCAATTATCCGAATCTAGAGCAACAAAGGGAACGGGTCATGGCCCATGCTGGGAACGCCATAACGGTAGTAACATTGGTCTTTGCCGCGGGGATTTTCACGGGGATTTTTTCAGGCACTAAAATGGTTAACGCGATCGCAAATTCACTAGTCGCCATCATTCCAGATTCTTTGGGCTCATTTTTCCCTTTGGTCGTTGCCTTGACCAGCATGCCATTTACATTCGTCTTATCCAATGATGCTTATTACTTTGGGGTTCTCCCCATCCTTGCTGAAGCAGGTGCTGCGTACGGAGTGAACCCGTTGGAAGTTGCCCGGGCTTCGGTACTGGGCCAGCCGATACATTTTTTAAGTCCGCTCGTTGCTTCGACTCTTCTAATAGTAGGTATGGTGAAAACAGATATCGGTGAACTGCAGCGGTTTGCATTTAAATGGGCCCTTATTTGTTCATTAATCCTCATCATTGTTGCTATTTTGACGGGAGCTATCACATAATCATCCAATTTCCCAGGAAAACGGGACTGCCGCATAACCCATTTGAAAAGGTTCATGCGACAGCCCCGTCTACATTATAGGATCCTAATTAGATGCTTGAATGATTATTTTCACGATTCTTTTCGCCAAATTCATGACCGTGTATAGTCGGGTATCATTTAAAAATTGCATCGTTGGCAACGGATCGATATAATTGACCATCCCCACGATATGATAATCCCCCACTTCCGGCAAAACCTTTTTCAAGGCTTTTCCAGGTACAAGCGGTCCCGCGTTCAGGAAAACATCCCCCACTTGGTTTTGCTCGCCTAAACAGGCATCCACACTAATAATAAGTGGCTTTTTAAACTGTTTATTGATTTCTTTTAATGTTTCCTCCAAATTAAATGCATGTACAGGTTTTTCCAAAGTGCCATAAACACGATACGGCACTTGTTGTTCTTTAAGCATCGTTCCCACTAATGGGCCTAAAGAATCCCCTATGGAACGGTCGGAACCTATGCAGAGAAAGATGATATTCTCGTATGGATAACCGGAATTCCGGATTATCTCTTTCATATTTAAAGCCAATCTATCTAAATTTCCATTGTGAAGTTCCACAGACCTCTGCTCCTTTTTATCGTGATTCTCTATAATTATACGGATAAATGAAAGCAAATGTATGCAGAATTAAGCAGATGTTTGGGAGTATATATTTTTTGCCTGACCCCAATGATTCAATAGCCGGAAGAATGGCGGCAATATAATGCAGACGATTATAATTCGGAGTACTTGCACAGCGATGATGAATGTAGAATCTGCATCCATCAGGATCGATGTGGTTGTCATTTCAGCAATGCCGCCAGGAGCGAATGCAAGAACAGTGGTAATAAGAGCGATCCCCGTTACTTTTGAAACGATAAAAGCACACATGATCATCGAAAAAATAAGACCTATCGTACTTAATAAAGCCACGATTATCGTCCGCTTCAACCCTATGAACATGTCTCTTTGGAATCGTCCGCCAATACTGGATGCAATGAACACTTGTGATACGATCATCACTGCATGCGGCCACCATGAAACGATATCATACCCCATATAAAATGACGCCGATGATTGAAAAATGGCTACTCCGACCATGCTCCCGATTAACCATGGAGCTGGAAATTTAAGATACTTGGCCAATTGATGCCCGCTGCTTGCAGCCACTATTAATAGCATTGTCCAAAGCATCTTTCCCATTTCAAAAGTTGCGGCAGTCTGGGAGGGATAGATGACCTGAACGGCATGACTGCCTGGCCATGAAGAGACAATGAGCGGAATAATGAGGATAACCAAGAAAACACGCATGGTTTGAATGATGCTGACGACGGCAGTATTTGCCCCTACTTCTTCCGCAATTCCTGGCATGGCGGACAATCCGCCTGGAGCCGTTCCAAAAAAACTAGTCAGCATATCCGTTTTGCTATATTTCCATAGAATAAAACCAGAAAGTAAAGAAAAAATGATAGATATAAGAAGCATGAGGATAATGGTCTTCCAATGCTCCCTGAAAATATGTAAAAACGACAAATTTATTTTCTGGCCAAGTTCAATTCCTAAAATGCACTGCCCTATTAACAGCCAATATTTAGGAACTCCCTTTTTATTTTCAGCTTGATTCAGTAATGATGGCCTTAAAAATGATAATAAGGCTGCCGCCAGAAATGTACCAATCATCCAGCCAATGGAGAGGCCGGTCAAAGAGAGCAAAAATCCCCCCATGCTACTTAAGGCTATAAACCAAGCATTTAAAACAAAAGTGTTCCATTTCATATAAACAGCCTTCTTTCATCCCTAATAAAGATTACCCCGCTAAATCCAATTCATATTACAAATATAGTATAATCGTAGAAATAAATATAATATTGAATTATTATATTTAACCATAAAAAAAAGTTATTTCTAATTCATTGGGGGTGAATTTTATGGATGAAAGGGACTGGATCGTTCTCCAAACTCTTTACAATGAGAAAAATATAACAAACGCAGCTAGAGTATTATATCTTTCACAGCCTGCTTTAACGAATCGATTGAAAGCGATGGAAAAGCATTTTGGAGTTCGGATCGTCAACAGAGGCCGCCGCGGCATTCAATTTACGCCGCAGGGAGAGTATTTGGCAAAAAGCGCTCAGGAAATGTTATGGCATATCCAAAGGATAAAAGAAACGGTTTTGAATATGGAGGATCAGGTTTCGGGAGTATTGAGATTAGGCGTTTCGACTTTCTTTACGGATTATAAACTCCCAGGGCTATTAAAACTTTTTAAAGCTCAGTATCCTGATATCGAATTCAAGGTAACAACAGGATTGAGCAGCCGAATTACCCACTTGATGCATAATCAAGAAGTTCATATCGCCTTTGTAAAAGGAGATCACAGATGGAATGACCAAAAGAAATTGCTCTTTGAAGAAAGTATTTGCATCGCTTCTAAAGAAGCAATTGATATCCGCCTCCTTCCCACCTTGCCAAGAATCGATTATCAGACTGACCCATTACTAAAGAACGATGTTGATAATTGGTGGGCAGAAAACTATTCCCAACCTCCGCTAGTCAGCATCAAAGTCGACAAAGCTGATACATGCAAAAAAATGGTTGCGAATGGGCTAGGTTACGCAATCATGCCTACCATGATATTGAATGATCTGGATGATATCCACAAAATTGACATCAAAACAAAAAATGGGGAAAAGATCATCCGTAAGACCTGGATGTATTACCATGAACAATCTTTGGAGTTGAATATTGTAAAAGCGTTCGTTGAATTCATAGACGGGATTGACTTGCAAACCATTTCATAATCCATATTGCAAAATATCGACCATAAAAATATCCGACGTGGTACAGGCCACTTTTCTATTAATGACGGGAAAGACAATTTCGCTATAAACGGGAAAGATGGCAAGACAAACTGCACTGCCTCATCGCTTTCCTTACATCCCTTAATCGTTCTATGTAGGGTCGATGGCCAAGATCTTTGATGGAGCAGACATCACTTGGTTCATTGGCTTAGCTGCTATATCCAATTTCTCATTTTGAAAGAAATTGAATGCAGCTTTACTTGACCGTACAAAAGATCGGCACCATGAATTCCTTAAAAGAAAACAAAATTAAAAATGCCAAGTAATCTATAAAGGATTTTTTTAAAAAATAGAGAATGAACAAATGATCAATAGAGTAACAAGGAATACTTTATTACACTATGTCTTTTTAATGAAGACACGCTCTTCATAAAATAAGAACTGCCCCAGCAAGTCCATCATTGAAGAAAGCAGCACCTGTTAGTAACTTTCATTTTTTCGTAAGATGGACTAGCTGAAGGTACACTCCTTTCTAGGTTAATAGCTAATCCAAGCAATAACCTGCCCTTCATGAAGCTACGGATGAACCTGCTTAAGAGCCCTTACTTCAAATAGTTTAGCAATCTAATAATTGTTATTGACAATGATTATCATTCCTATTAATATTTGAAGTAGTCTTTGAAAATGACTATCATTATTATTTACAATTATCTGTATGTTTTTACCTATACTAAAATCAGCAAGGAGAAAATCAATATGAAAAAGCTTTTCATCCCATTCTTACTGTTGTTCGTACTTATTCTCAGCGCTTGTGGGAACAACGAGAAAGCGAACGAAAGTAAAGAAGACAAGTCTAAAGCGGAAACGGTTACATATCAATCAGAGACAGGCCCTGTCAAGATTCCTGCAAATCCAAAAAGAATAATCGCTCTTTCCAATGGACCTAATGTTCTAGCTTTAGATGGAAATATCGTCGGGATTGATCAATGGACGAATATGAACCCCCTTTTTAAAGATAAGCTAAAGGGAGTCGAAGTCGTATCAGAGGATAACCTGGAGAAGATCATTGAACTTGAACCAGACCTTATCATAGCTGGATCGGAAATGAAAAACATCAAAAAACTTAATGAAATTGCCCCTACTGTCGTATTCACGTGGGGAAAATTGGATTATTTATCACAGCAAGTCGAAATCGGAAAACTCTTAAACAAAGAAAAGGAAGCCAAAGATTGGGTTAATGATTTCAAAGAGCGTGCAAATTCTGCCGGAGAAAAGATACGTGCAAAAATCGGTGAAGATGCAACCGTTTCTGTCATTGAAAACGATGCTAAGGAATTCTATGTGTTTGGAAATAATTTTGCACGCGGAACGGAAATATTGTATCAAGCAATGAATTTGAAAATGCCTGAAAAAGTAAAAGAAAAAGCACTTAAACCAGGCGTTTATACACTATCATCCGAGGTGCTTCCTGAGTATACCGGAGATTATATCATTTTCAGTAAAAACCCTGATGTTGAAAATTCATTTGTGGGCACCGAAACATGGAAAAACATACCTGCAGTCAAAAACGGTCATATCTTTGAAATCAATAGTAAAGCATCGACCTACAGTGATCCGATCACTTTAGACCACCTGCTAGAGTTTTTCGAAAAATCTTTTCTTAACAGCTAATATGCAAAGAAGGAATTCTTATTAAAAGAATTCCTTCTTTATTTTTGTTTTCGTTACGAAAGCTCTTTTATTTGTTTCGTAAGCTCTTTGAACCGGAGGTCAAGTTCGGCATAGTCTTTTTTGTTTGGTGTCATGAAGCTTAGCTTCCCTAAAACTTCCTGCCTTTCCGTTTCAAGCTGCAGGCGCTTTTCTTCCTTATTATCTTGTTGCGGCGCCACTTCATTCAATTGTTTGTGCATTTCATTATTTTCAATGATGATTTTTGAAGTTGTGGTTTTTTCCAGGAAATAGCGATCATGCGATACGACCAATAATGTACCATTGTATTGTGCTAACGTTTCTTCAAGCTGTTCACGTGAAGCTAAGTCAAGATGATTCGTTGGTTCATCCAAGATAAGGACATCCTTCTCTTCCAGAATATATTTCATTAGCTTACACTTCACACGTTCCCCCATGCTCATATTCATAATGGGCTCTGTCCATTGAGAAGCCATGAATCCTAAATGCTTCATTAAATTTTGAACGTGTCCCCTCTCTTCAAATGTTTCTTTATGAAATAATTGTTCAGGTGTTTGAGCAAGCGGCAAGTCGAAAACCTCTTGTGTTAAATAACCAATGTTTGCTGATGGTGAGATCCATATGTCCCCTGCTGCCTTTTCCTGCCCAACGATCAATTTCAAAAAAGTCGTTTTCCCGCTGCCATTCGCGCCAGAAATCGAAACCTTATCTCCATGCTGGATCGTAAAGTTGGAGTCTTTAAAAAGAGTTCGCCCGTCAAATGATTTCGTTAAACTTTTCACTTCCAAAAAGCGTTTTCCCACTTTTTTATTTGCAGTCATTGAGAAGCGAACGGTATATTCTGATTCAAGGGGTTCGATTTTAATCTTTTCGAGTTCTTTTTCAAGCCGTTTTTGTTTCGACTTTACTTGTGCATCCATCCGCTTGGCCTTTACACGATAGAATTCTTTGGGGAATTCTTTTTTTGTCGATTGTGCGTGCGCTTTTTTAGACCAATTTGTGAGCTCATTCATTTGCCCTTCAATGCGTTCAACCATTTTTTGCTGTTTGTCATATTCTCGTTGCTGTGTTTGCCTTTTCTGTTCACGGAATTTCATATAACTGGAATAATTACCTTTGTGACTGATGAGCGTTTTATTTTCGATGGACCAGATTTTTGTTGCAACAGCATCCAAAAAATAACGATCATGTGATACAAGAATAACCGTACCTTTTAAAGCTTTTAACTGTTTTGTGAGGAGATCTAAGCTCTGTTCATCAAGATGATTTGTCGGTTCATCCAATAATAATAGGTCTGCATCTTGTGCGAATCCTCTTGCAAGTCGCGCTTTCAATTTTTCTCCGCCGCTTAACGTTGGGAAGTCAACATTTGGAACATGCCACTTTTCCAATAATTCCCCTTCCTTAGGAATGACGGCGTCAAAGGAATGCGACTCGGTTTCTTGTTCAACCATGGTGACTTTAAGATCGTTCACGATTTGTTTAATTTGGCCTTCAGTCGGTGAATCGTCATTGTTCAGCAACCGCAGCAACGTGGTTTTTCCAGCACCGTTTTTTCCGATGATGCCAATGATATCACCTTGCTGCACCGTCACATTCACCTTTTCAAAAATCGTATGATCCTTTATTTCAAAACATATATTTTGTAATTGCATTAATTCTTTCATTCGAATCCACCCTTTTTGTAGGGAGAATAAAAAAATCCTCCCAATTATTTTGGAAGGATTAGTCTCATTTACCGCACTGAAATAAGCTATCTCGCTTTACAGCTCTAAATAGCTCAAGAGATGATGGAAAAATGGGCAGACTAATCCTATATTATTATCATTCGAAATATAACATTTCAAAATCTAAAAATAAGATTAGTTATCCATCGTCCACCCATCATCCCTTTCCATTTATAGTTAATTAGATTTTAACACTTATGAACAAATATCGCAATGAACCAATGACAGGGAATTCGCCTTTTTTATGAATTGGCGGGAACTCCCAAACTGATGCAACATAAAAAAACGTTTTAAGCCTGGAATCGTTCTTCGCGAATTTCTTTTTGATCGCTGATTCTTCTCACGATAAAGATGAGGACAAAAGCTCCCAATAAGCAGGTTGCCCCTCCTGCTCCCATCAAGACAAAAGAAACTCCGAGCCACTTGGCGAGAAGTGATCCCAAAGCAGGGGCAATAAGCATGGAGAAGGTTTGTACTGAGGTGGACGCAGCTGAGACTCTTCCCATCATTTGCTTAGGTGTCTCCGATTGTAAAATAAACCCATAGGGGACAGACTCACCTGAACCCATGAAACCAAGGAAGAATGCGCCAATCACCCAGGCTAAAACGGGAAGCTGTACAATTTCCATACCGCCAAGGCCCATTATGATGATTAATGATCCGCTAAAAAGAAATGCAATTGACATCAAATGAATCGGTTTTCTTTTCCAATGAGTCCAGCTGCCCATTAATAAAGAGCCTGCCACACTTCCTAAACCTACAGCACTGATCAGCAATCCAAAATTCCCTTTCGTGAAACCTAGATTTTGCGCAATAAATACAAACAGTCCGTCGTACAGGAAAATGATAAAAAATGCTACAGAGGAGAGGATAACTGAGCTTTTTAATATTGGGGTATGTGAAATGTGCTTAATGCCCTCCAATAGTTCTTTCCAATAATGTCCGTCATCCCTTTTTTTATTTTCAGCAAGATGTTCTTTTTCATCCATGTTGGGAAGAGTTAATAAAAACAAAATGGCGATGAAAAAACCTGCAGCTTCAAATAAAAATGGGCTTTTTGTTCCAAACAACAATATGAGGCCTCCCCCTAATGCAGGACCAATGATTTTCATCGAATTAACGGAAAGCTGGCTAAGTGTTACCGCCTCAGGAAGAAAGTCGTCAGGTACCGTAAACCTAATCACACTTTGTCTCGCAGGATCGTAAATGGCCGATACCGTTCCTTTCAAAAATACAAATATTAAAAGTATAGAAAGGTTAGGGGCAAGAAACATCCCTCCGACAAACATGATTCTTAAAAACAAACAAATGATCATCATTTGCTTTTTGGGTAGGCGATCGACAAATACACTTGCAAAGGGACCTATGATGACCCAAGGAAGCCCCAATGTAATGATCACAGCGGCGATGGCTGTTTCATCCAGCCCCCAATGATAAGCAACAATAACTTGTAAAGCAATAAAATCAAGCCAGTTACCCAGATCGGAAAATAGCTGAGCTCCAAACAATGATCGAAATGGACGAAATTTTAAAGGCTCAAATACCCCAGCTTTCATATGTTATTTCCCCTTTTCGCTTTGGCCTCTTCGTCTTGCTAGCAGTTTTTCAGTGTTTCCATTTGGATCCTGACCTTTTGGAAGTTGATTATTTTCCAATGCATGTATGGATTCTTCTATCCACTTCAACTCAGCCTCAAGCCGTAATTCAGCATAGCGAATGGACAACATGCCAACATCACTGATGTAAGAAATACCATTAGTGGGCCAAGCTTTTACAAATCCAAGCAATTCTTCGGTCTTCTCTTTTCTTTTTAGGAGATGACTGATTAATATTGAGCTTTCCATATCTTCATGCCAAGTGGACATCTTCATTAACAATTCATCTCTTATAACGGGATAGGCAGGAGGGAGCTGCAGCCAGTTTTCAAACTCCTGCCACCCTTTTGCGGTAAGTTCATAAAGTTTCTTTTTTCGTCCTCCTTCTTCTTGTTCAATGGGATGAACAAGCCCTTCTTCTTCTAATTTCTTTAATTTCGGATAAATACTTCCATAACTCATTCCCCAGTATAGGCCGGCAGCTTTATGCTCAAATTCTGCTTTAATATTGTATCCTGTGCTGGGCCAAAAGCTTAATACAGCAAGAATTGATTGTTCAATTGACAACTCAACCCATCCTTTCCACATATAACCACAATATATCAATATGATATGTCTATTTAGAGAGATAATCAACCGTATAATAAAATATTTCAACCAATTCGCTTGTATATCCCTGCCCGGTTTACTCAAGTCACTTCATCATCCATGTAAGGCTTTTACTAATAATCAACTATTTCTGGAAATGACGTTAATGCAAAAAAAGAACCTTCAATCCACTAACGATTGAAGGTTCCGTTTTTTGATTACCAAAAATTAACTATAAGCTAATTCTTTTTTTTTGCTTAGTCCAAGCGCCTCGGCTGTTGAAGAATGAACTTCATTCAGAAGCTCTGGATTATCCATAAGTGACATTCCATAAGAAGGAATCATTTCTTTTAATTTTGGCTCCCACTCTTCGATATGTTGCGGGAAGCATTTTTTGAATACCTCAAGCATGACGTGCACGGCAGTGGAAGCACCTGGAGAAGCTCCCAATAATGCTGCAATCGAGCCATCAGCGGCGCTAACGACCTCCGTACCGAATTGAAGCGTCCCTTTGCCGCCTTCAGCAGTGTCTTTGATGACCTGCACACGTTGTCCAGCGACCACTAAATCCCAATCCTCGCTTTTGGCATTCGGAATGAATTCTTTTAACTCTTCCATGCGCTGTTCTTTCGATAACATGACTTGCTGGATCAGGTATTTTGTCAATGACATTTCTTTTGCGCCTGCTGCCAGCATGGTTAAAAGATTATTTGGTTTAACCGATGTGACTAAATCGAGCATTGAACCTGTTTTTAGGAACTTCGGAGAGAAGCCGGCAAATGGTCCAAATAGCAACGATTTTTTATTATCGATAAAGCGTGTATCCAGATGCGGAACAGACATTGGCGGAGCACCGACCTTGGCTTTTCCGTAAACTTTTGCATTATGCTGTGCAACAACTTCTGGATTGTTGCACACCATGAAAATGCCGCTTACCGGGAATCCGCCGATGTGTTTTCCTTCAGGAATGCCGGATTTTTGCAGTAAATGCAGGCTTCCGCCCCCGCCGCCGATAAAGACGAACTTGGCCGTATGGTGTTCGACGTTGCCGTTATCGACATTACGCACTTTTAATTCCCATGAGCCATCGTCAGTCCGTTTCATATTATCCACACTATGTTTATATTTAATATCGACGTTTTTCGTCTTTAAGTGATCGAACAGCATATTCGTCAATGCGCCAAAGTTGACATCCGTTCCAGTGTCGATCTTCGTAGCCGCTATCGCTTCTTTCGATTGACGATCTTGCATGATAAGCGGAATCCATTCCATCAGCTTTGCTGGGTCATCGGAAAATTCCATTCCTTTGAACAATGGATTGTTTGATAATGCTTCAAAACGTTTCTTTAAGAACGTTATATCTTTATCTCCTTGTACCATACTCATATGTGGCAATGGCATGATAAAGTCCTCTGGATTTTTTATCAGCTTCCTGTTAACAAGATAAGACCAAAACTGGGTTGAAAGCTGAAATTGTTCATTGATTTTAATGGCTTTGCTAATATCTATAGATCCGTCCGGTCTTTCAGTTGTGTAGTTTAGCTCACACAGGGCTGCATGCCCCGTTCCCGCATTGTTCCACTCGTTAGAGCTTTCCTCTCCTGCGCTTTCAAGCTTCTCAAACACTTTGATATCCCATGCCGGTACTAATTCTTTCAGAAGTGTCCCCAAAGTGGCACTCATGATTCCGGCGCCAATTAAGATGACGTCTGTTTTAGTTTCTCTGTTGCTCATTTTAACCTTCCTCACTCCCTATTTTTGCAGAAAGGATGTAGGCGCTCCTGCATAGGCGTCACACCAAGTCAAGGCGTGACTTAGTCACACACCTTTTCTGTCTCAATTATACCCCTATAATAGTGTAATACAATTGTTAATAGAATAAAATAACTACTATTATTATATTGCTAAAATTTAGTTTGATGAGGTAATGCTTTTATGCAAGAAAAAACTGCCTTACACATTGCCGCACTCCCTAAAACTCAAGCGCCGCCAGTTCGTGAAAGCTCTTATTGAAATGCATTTTCTTTCATTCGGTTTCCTTACCTATATATATATTACCATTATGCACCAATTTCAAACTTTCATGATGTAACCGATCTAGCCAAATCCTGATACATATCAGTTGCTCTTTGAGTTTCCTTCGCTTGATTTGTACCCGTTACGCGAGCTTTCTTTGAATCAACATAAGTGTTCGATTCATAAATCCATGAATCTGATTACTATTATAACATTTTTATTTAAGAAAACGGATACAATCGCACATTCAAAAGGCCACCATCTGGCGGCCCTTTATTATTACTAGCACAGCAAACCATTTTCCAATCCTTTTGTGACATCATATCCAATGTGCTTTGAAAATAAAATATCCAGGGATAAACTGTCGTTTCATATCCCTCCAAAAATTCAAATTTCATTTCTTGTTAAATCATGACGGAACATATTGGAGCCTTTTTTATAAGCCCTGCCTGGATCTTCATCATCAAATGCGCTCATGTATAGTAGCCAATTTTCTGCTGTCTCACCCTGTCAATCATGATTCTACTATCATTTTCAGGGGAGAGATTTACGTCAGAAGGTATTGATTAACAATATTTTTTCCAGTTTAAGCTCGAACGTTCGAACAATGCTGTTTTGCAAGGTCCAAGCAACGTTCCACCGCCGTTGGCGACATATCGATCCTCTCAACGGCATGCCCCTTTTTTGGATAGTAAAAAGTATTTCTTCCTTCTCCGCCGCTATTTTAGGTTTCGTTATAGCCACTCTCGACACGTTTTCCTATTAACCCTTGATACCCAATTACGCCAAAATGATTCCTTTCTTAAAAACAAATACAATGCGGTTTAGTCAAAGTAGACGGGTCGATATGGTTTCCTTACACTCTTAAAAGCCATCTCGATTTGTGCTTGTGTATTCCGCTCTATGGACAATACCGGCAGTGCATTTTCAGCAAAAAAACCGACTGCGCTTGTTTCCACACCTTCCCGTGGCTGACCGCCAATCACTTCACATTGAATGAATATTTTATAAACGTGATAAGAAGAGGGCGGATGCGGATGGCACTTCTTATCAAGTACCCCCAGCAGCCTAACGGCTTTTACATCAAATCCTGATTCTTCTTTCACTTCCTTAACTGCGACTTCACCCGGAGTATACCCGATATCAGCCCAACCACCCGGCAATGCCCAGCGATCATCGGTTTTTTCCCTTACCATTAATATTTTTTTATCCTTGAAGACCGCAGCCCTGATGTCCACTTTTGGAGTTGCATAACCCGTTTCGTTTGCGAACAGATCCTTTATTACGGCCATATCCAATTCCGTCTGCTGCGCTAATATTTCAATGCTTATATTTCTTAATGCTTCGAATCTCTCCAAATCATAAACATCTTTTGAATACGCTAATCCCGCCTGGGCAATCGATTGAAGCTGTTTCGCCCATTCAAGCCATTTCGGTTCCATCCGTCATCACCACCGATTATTAATCAATCACTAAAGGTACCCCCATGCATCTCAATTGGTACCATTAATCCAGATGACTGGTACTGTTTATAAACCTTATAAGCTTATATGGATGTTCCGTATATTCAAGAAGATGTATGCCTGTATTATTGGAAACGAACCAAATATCATTCATATCGTTTGGTACTTGCAGAAACCTTGCAATCAAGTTTGTTATCATTCCTCCGTGGGAAATGACAGCAATCCTTTTATAGTTTGCACTGTTCTCTTTAATAACGGATAAGACACGTTGAGCCCGCATTGTGAAATCAACTTCACTCTCCGCCTCTTGCCTTTCTCTTAAATCGTCCAAAAATGACACCGGACATTTAATGGTATCGGATAACATTTCTGCAGTCTCACTAGCACGAAGCAAGGTACTTGACCATACGAAATCGGGTGGAAACTCAACAGATACGCGTCTGCACATTTTTTTCACTTGTTCCATTCCATTGGAGGTTAAGGGTAAATCTGTCGTTCCTTGATAATCTTCTTCAAGGAAATCGTCTTCTGACTCACCATGTCTAATTAATAATAGCTGCAAGCTTACACCTCATTTTTTGTTTAATCCGTCCCTTTTAATCATTCGATTTACCATCAATAAAACCTGCATAAAAATAAAATTGCAATTCACTAAAACATCAGGAATGCAGGTGAATAGGACAACCTCTCTTTGTCATACCTTTTAGAAAAAGAGTAGGATGTGACATTGCTGGATATGGGGAAGGATAGTCAAATCGTCTTTTATGTAATAACTGGCTCAACAATAAAAAGGTTTTTCCTACTGGACCTGATTGTTGGGACCGGAATTTATTTCACAGTCAAGTTCATTTCATCCAGCGTATTGATCGCGAGCATTGGCAGTTTCATCGGAACGGAAGGAATCAAGAAGGCGCCGAAATATCTTAAAAAAATGCAATGGAATTGATATTTTTTGCTCCCATAAAAAAAAGGTGTGCAGATGATCATCATCCTCTTTGGATGATGATCATCTGCACAACTCCTGCTTCTCTATATACACTCCACGTTCTCTTCCCCAAATGCTCGATCAGCAAGACTGGCTTCAAACATAGGTCATAGTGTTGCTATGGCCTATCTTTAACTAGCAATGGGTTTAGAATCTTGTCCTTTTTTATAGGTAGGTAATTTAGAGTCCAATGACATGAATCGGCTTCCATTCAAGACTAAGTGAAGGGCAATCATCATGAGGACAAGGTCCATTTCGAATCCCGCCCCTTCCTCATTCCCCATAAAACCTGCCGGAAGTTTCACATAAATAATTGCACCCGCCATGATGAAAACAAGGAGAACAGAGATTACTCTTGTGCCAAGCCCCGCAATTAAAGCTAAGCCTCCAGCCAATTCGATTGTTGCAACTGCATAAGCCATAAATCCCGGAATGCCGATACTTTGAAACCATCCGGAGATGTTATCCAATCCGCCTTGGAATTTGGACAAACCATGCATAAAAAACGTAACACCAAGCATCACCCTTAATAAAAACGTACCGATTTCTTGTTTATTCATGAGACATCCCTCCTTTATTTCATTCACACTACGAAGTGTAGTGTAATAATCCAAAAAAATCAAGTGAAAGTCATCAGACAATCACTATCGTCATACCCAACAGTATAAGCAAAACATATATAGATACAAAAACCGTGGTGAAATCAGCCCTCAATGGAATGGCTTCATGCGGATCGACTAGTTGCATGAGCCGATAATTGACTGCTTCATTGGAAAAGTGCACACGGACAGGAGCGGTATTATCAGCGCAGCAATATTTGATTAACTTCAACAATGCTGCACTTATGCTTAATTCTGTCCCCATTTTATTTATCGCATGCTCATCAGCTAATAATTCACTCATTATTTTATAATTCTTATAACACCATTTTGTCAGTGGGACGAACCATAGTGCTTGAGAAATCAACTGCAGGATAAAGATTACTAATGGGTGATAATATTTTTGGTGAAAGGATTCGTGTTCCACCACCGCTTCTAGCTCGTCAACGTCCAATAACTCCAATAAACCGGTACTGAAAACAATGAACGGATGCCTGAATCCAACCGTAAAGGCAAGAGGTTCATCAGCGTTCACCACTAAGATTTTGTTGTTGACGTGTTTGAATTTCTCATTCATCGACGTTGTCTTTTCATCGTTTTTGGCGGAGGATAGCTTTTGTATAAGCTTCCTCGATAAGAAAAACTGCTCTGCAATTTTGAATATCGTGTTCAAAACACTGTGGGCGATTACAATATTGAGCAAGGTGATGACAGCAAAATAGTATACTGTCCCTTCCTTGAATAGACTAAAGCAAAATTTAAAGAAGTTTGCTTTAATATTCACCCCAAAAAGGATTTGCACCAAAAACGCGCCCATTTGGCTCCAAACTGCACAGGCGATTAAAAGGCTCAGGCTTACGACGAAGTAAGACTTTTTCTTCCACATCATAATTTACCCTTTTTTAAAGATTGAATCTTCCGTTCCAATTTTTCAATTAGACTTGGATCGGCGTCTTCCATGGCATCAAGCATATGGCTTATGACCGCCCCTCCAAATTCATCAAGTAAATTTTCGGTCAGCTTCTTTGACTGCTCTTCTAAAAACTCTTCCTTTGACTGCACAGGATGAAATAATGAAAGCCTTCCTTCAGACCTCTTTTCAAGAACGCCTTTTTCAACCAGCCGGTTCATGACTGTCATCACAGTATTGAAATTGAGGGGCTTGTCTTTCTCCAAGCACTGCTGGACCGCTTTAATACTATGCTCATTCTTCTGCCATAAACATTCCATTATACTCGCTTCCAATGGTCCGAAAAAACGATTCAGGCCAACTTCATCATATTTAAAATTTTTAATATCCATCTTTTACCCTCCACTACAAATTGTAGTGGAAAAATTTGATAGAATCAAGTTTCACTTGTAAGATTTTTTGGAACGGCTTCCAAACCAGATTTCGAATGAGCTATCCAACTTGAACGAATATATAAAGATCGAACGATAAATCAGCAAAAAAAGGCTGCGGCGGCAGCCCCCGTTATTGAAGTGAAAACTTATTCATGGCTCATTCGAATACAGGACGCATGAAGCTTCTTTCATAGCTAATGATGCACTTCGTTTCCTCTGCGTATTTATATGCCGCTTGACACTCTGCATCCAAGCCCATTTTTACCCGGTATTCTTCATAGGCCGCTAGACTCGGAAAAGTGAATAATGCATAAGCAATATTATTGGCACCCTCATGCGGAAGGAAATAACCTTGATGTGAACCGCCTAGTTTATTCACCAAGCGGATCCACATCTTACCGTACTCTTCGAACTCAGTTGCTTTGTATGGGTCGATCACGTATTTCAGATAGCATGTAACCAATGTCCATTCCTCCTTTCTATACCTATTTCCCTATCATGTTTGCTCATTCCTTCCATTCAAAAAATATCCTTCAATTTTTTGCTTGCTGTCCAAGATGACGATGACCTTGTCAGGCTCATTCCTTCGAATCTCAGCAAATCTGTTTTTCATGCTTTTCTTGCGAGAATGGTAGGTTGTAATGATGAATTTAAGGAACGGCCAGTCCAGTTTTTCTTCACACCCTTCACACATATCAGGTCTTGTTTTTCCACTATTGATCAAGCGGCGCTTTAAAACACGATACAGGCACACGTGTAGGGGGAGTTCTAAATAAAAAATCGTGTCGGCATGCTTCAAGCGTAAATCGATGGAATGACTATAATTGCCTTCCATGATCCACTGATCTTGAGTCAATACTTCCTGCTGGGCAGCTAAAAAATCCTCTAGCGGAGCCTCGACCCAATCAGGTCTCCAGTAAAATGTATCCAAATGATGGACATCAATATCCAACATGTCCCCAAGCCTTCTTGCAAAAGTGGATTTACCGACACCCGCGGATACACCCATTACCATGATCCGTTCCATTGCCTGCCTCCCTTGCATGTTGAAATCATTAGCGGGATAAGCAATATTGCTTACCCTTCAGTCACATCAGAAAAGGCGATTCCCCTGAAATGGAGAATCGCAAATGGAAAGGGGCACTTATGAAACGCCTGCTCCGTTCCTATTTCTCTATTAGACCAATTGAGCTAAATGTTGCTTTGCTTCGTACTCAACAAGTTCTTCATCCTGCTTGATTTTTGTCAGGTAATCTGGGTTGGCGATGAGCGGACGGCCTATTGCAGCAACATCGATGATTCCTCTTTCCAAAGCGGCTTCCGCTGTTTTAGGATCAAATCCACCGACACCCACTATCACTCCATCCCAGTGTCTGCGCACCAATTCATGCAAAGTCGCTCCTTTGGCAATCGGTTTGGTAAATTCCATCGTGGACGGATGAATCATTTTGACTCCCGTTTCTTTAAATGCTTCAATAAATATTTTTATCGCTTTCTCTGGATCTTCCCACATATATGTTGGCTGATCGATTTTAAAAGCGGAAAAACGGATAAGGGTCCGGTCCGCTCCTACCTCATCGATGACTGCATTTAGCACTTCCTTCATGAAAGTCAGGCGCTCTTTTAAATCACCGCCATACCGGTCGGTTCTTTTATTGGACGTGTCGGAATTGAACTGGTCGATTAAATAACCATGCGCACCATGGATCTCAACGCCGTCAAAGCCAGCTTCGATTGCATTTCTTGCCGCTTGTTTGTATTGGTTCACAACTTGTGCTATATCGGTTTCAGTCATTTCCTCAGGTACATCGAATGGCTTTCCGAATCGTGAAACTTTTCCTTCGGCAGCGATGGGCGATGGGGCCTGCGGAGGAAGCCCTCCAGCAATTTCATGGTGGCTTGCACGGCCGACATGCCAAATTTGCGCAATGATCGTTCCGCCTTCAGCGTGAACAGCTTCCGTCACCTTTTTCCATCCATCGATTTGTTCTTGCGTATACAGCCCGGGAACACCAGGATTTCCCTTTGCCCTTGGTGATATCACTACACCTTCTGTAATGATGAGCCCGATGCCATCTTGGGCGCGCTTTCTGTAATATTCTACGATTAGGTCATTCACAACACCCGTTTCGTTTTCGGCAAACGACCGTGTCATCGGAGCCATCGCTGTTCTTGTTCTTAAATTCCAAGCACCAATCGTTACAGGCTCAAAAATTTTAGTCAGTAATTGATTCATTTAAATTCCTCCTGTTAAGCGCTTTGTTTTTAATACTAGCTGCTGCAAGTACCTTTCATTGTGTAAGATTATCGGAAAAGGGCTTAATATTCAAATAATTCACTCTAGTTTCCGCACATTTGATAAAATATGGGAGTAAGGACCACTGAAATACATTTATTCCGTCATAAGCAAGAGATGTTTGTCATCGTTGATATTGTCCAATTCACCTGAAATCTTAAATTTCATAAGGAGGGAATTAAATGTGGAAGCGTCGAATGATTAAAACCGCACGCGGTAAGTTCGAGGTATTTGTTCAAGGCGAAGGTGAACCAGTTTGCATCACTCATTTATATAGCGAATTCAATGATCTTGGTTACTATTTTGCTGATGCATTTGTAGATGATTTCGAAGTGTATCTTGTGAATTTGAAGGGGGCAGGATGCTCTACCAAACCGGCGATGGACACAGAGATGAGCATGAAAGAATCAGTAAGGGATTTAGAAGCAATTAGGGAAGAATTGGATTTGGAGCAATGGGGGTTTGCTGGGCATTCAACTGGGGGCATGCTCGGTTTGGTCTATGCAACCTGCTTTCCTGATTCCCTCTCCAAGGTAATGGTCGGAGGAGCGACCGCTACAAACAAATATATGGAGCATGAAGGAAGTATGTACAGCCCAAGCAGTCCGCTTAATGAGAGGTGGAAAGAGATATTCTCTATTTTAGCATCTTCCGAACAAACGATCGATAAAAAAAGAGCTGCCAGAAGAGAATGGACGGACATGTCACTATACAATAAAGGGAACCGAGAACGATATTTCCAAAACCCTTCCAGCGGAAAGATAGTTCAAAGGAGGTTAGATTACTTTTCCTTTAATGACTTGCCTCATTTTGATATACAAGACGAACTAACTGAGGTTGGAATTCCTGCTATCGTTTATTGTGGCCGGCATGATGCACAATGCCCTCCCATTTTTTCGGAAGACATGGATGCCCGATTGAAGAATTCGAAACTTTATATTTTTGAAGAAAGCAACCACTTCCCTTATCTCGAAGAAAATGATAGGTTTATCACCATGATATCAGACTTTAGGAGAATGAAATGATTCAAAGGCCCAGATTATTTTGAGTCCATAACGCGGGAGCTCACTTATCAGGGATCTCCCCCTGGACCTTGTTTCCGCGGGAGTCCCGCATTGCAGAAAGGGCAGATCATTTACCATGGCTAAGGCCATTTAACAAAAAAAGATGCCGCCTGCAAAATACAGACAGCATCTCCTTCAAGTGGCCTAGCTTTTCTATGAAACATCCTTAGATTCGTGCTTGTTCTTCTTCGCGTGCCGTTTTGATAAAGAACGAAAGTATCAAACCGGCGATGGCAAGGGCAAGACCGAAAATGAAGGCATCCTGAACTCCTGCCGTCAAAGAACCGCTAATGGCTGAAGGATCCAGTGGATCTTTCACATTGGCGATATAGTTTTTTTGGGAGGCTGACATGATGGTAATGGCAACCGTCGTACCAATGGCGCCCGATACTTGCTGCAACGTATTCATGAGTGCCGTGCCGTCGGGATATAGATTTTTCGGCAGTTGATTCAGCCCGTTAGTCTGGGCAGGCATCATGACCATCGAAACACCAATCATGAGGAAGGTATGCATGGCGACTACCCAGATGATGGACGTTTCAGTCGTTACGTTCGTCAAGGTCCATAACATGGCTATCATGATAATGAAGCCTGGAATCACTAAGCCTCTTGGGCCGAACTTATCAAAAATCCGGCCTGTTATCGGTGACATGATACCATTAAGCACACCACCCGGTAAAAGGACAAGCCCGGCGGAAAATGCAGCTAACGCCAGCCCGGTTTGCAGGTATAGCGGTAAAAGGATCATCGAAGACATGATGATCATGAATGTAATGAATACGGTCATTACCCCTAATGTGAACATGGGATACTTAAACACCCGCAAGTCGATCATCGGTTTATCCATGTTGAATTGTCTTACGGCAAACAAGAATAAGGCTATAAGACCTACAATGAGCGAGGAAAGAACGATAACATCCCTCCAGCCTTGATCTCCTACAATACTAAAACCATAAACGATCCCCCCAAAACCGATTGTCGATAAGATTATCGAAGGAACATCGATTTTCGGCTTGGTGATGGTGGAAACGTTTTGCATAAACTTGAGACCAAAGAGCAATGCTATCACAAAAAACGGTAAAGATACCCAGAATATATAGTTCCATTTCAAATTTTCGATGATCAAGCCTGAAACCGTCGGGCCGATGGCTGGTGCAAACATGATTACTAGCCCCATCAATCCCATCGTTGCTCCCCGTTTATGAATTGGGAATATCACCAAAATGGTATTGAACATGAGCGGCAATAAAAGGCCGGTCCCGATAGCCTGAATGACACGTGCGAGCATCAAGATGCCGAAGCCAGGTGCTAACGCTGCAATGAGCGTCCCGATGATGGAAAACAACATGGCTGCAATGAATAGCTGCCGTGTACTGAACCATTGAATCAAGAGCCCGGAAACCGGAACCAATATCCCCAAGGTCAATAAGTAACCCGTTGTCAGCCATTGCACGGTGGAAGGGCTGATGGTGAACTCCTGTATTAAGTCCCCGAGCGCCATATTCAAGGCGGTCTCACTGAATAACCCGATGAATCCTGCAATTAAAAAAGATATTAAAATAGGGGTCGTCCTTATGGCGGGACCCTGCTGCTGTGTTGCATTTGTGGACATAAAATGAATTCCTCCGTTTGCTGACAGTATTACCTAAGCTGATTATTTTTCTTATGACTTATTTAGTTACCAACAATAATGGGATTTGTTCAGCTATCGCTTTTAGCGGTTCCCCATTTTTCGCCGTTAAAGAAAGAAGGATGCCACCTTCAATTAAGGCATTAATGACGATACTCAATTCCTTTGATCGTTTCTCACTGTAGTTCGCCTCAAGTAATTTCTGCACATAAATGGCTTGCCAATCCGCCATCGCCTCTTGGCAGGCTGTTCTTATCGGCTCGCTTGTCGTAAATGTTTCCGCCGCTATCGTCCCGATCGGCAGTCCCAGTAGATTTTCCGTTTCGCCAAAAAGTCCAGATAAATGAAGGATATGGGCCTGGATCGCTTTAATCGGGTCTTCAAACTCCCCAAATCCACGTTCAATTTCTTCTATGACGATTTCTTTTGTATGATTAACCGCTGCAATCGCCAATTGCTCCTTGCCTTTCGGGAAATAATGATAAAGAGAACCTTTAGGAATCCCACTTTCCTCTATGATGTCTTTAAGTCCAACACCATAATATCCGCGTATTCGAAAAAGTCGTGAAGCAACCTCAATAAGAATGTCTTTTGAGTTTCTTTTGCCTTCCATAGCTGGATCACTCCTAAAAAAATTATATCAACCGGTCTATAGGACTATACGGATATATCACCGTTTTGTCAAAGCTGAAAGCTTGAGAAACGCTTGGAATGGCGACAAAAAAAGAACACCTCATATTGGTGTCCTCTTTACATTTAAGTGAATGAACGAAATATCGGCACAGCCCTCTGTCCTACATGAACTTTTTCCAATGACGTCAAGGATTCTTGTCATGATTTTTAAAATCAAGAATAGCAATTACAAACATGCCAAAGCTAAGCATCAGGGAAATAACTTCGAAAGTACCCATTCATACATCGCCTCCTTACATCAAGCTTTTCCTGATCGGAGATTGTCCTATACAAGAAAAACATGAAGCGGCGGCCATTACACAAAATATTTTTTAATAAACGCTGCACCTATCCAAGTTATTACAAGGGATAGGCGTTTTGCCGAAAATGAGATGGATTTAGTTTTGTATCTACCATGTTGATTAATGGATCAAGCTTTAAAAGCGAAGGAGCGCCATTCTTCTCATGAAAAACCTCCCCAGAACCCTTTTTGCCATTGATTATCTATTAATCATCCATCCCAACTGGATCATTCCAATAAGTCCGGCTGCTCTTTTCTGATCTTATCCCAAAGGGGCTGAAAACTAAGCCACCCCTCGTATTCCGTCCCCGTTTGTTCTGCTGTCAATCTTGCATACTCCTCTTCAATGAAAATGGGCTTTCCTGCCGCTTCGGCCATGATCTGAGCTTGACATGATCGTTCCATCGTTATGAACCACCAAGCGGCTGAATCTACAGATTGACCAACCGTTAACAGCCCATGGTTGCGAAGGATGACCGCTTTATATTGTCCTAGCGCCTGAGCGATCCGTTTTCCTTCTTCAGTTGCATAGACTACACCGGTAAAATCATCGAATAACGCATGATCTCTATAAAATTGGCAGGAATCTTGGGTGATCGGGTCCAGCAATCTCCCTAGTGATGACCAAGTCTTTCCATAGACGGAATGAGCATGTGCCGCTGCAATCGCGTCCGGCCTTGCTTTATGAATTTCCGAATGAATCGCGAAAGCTGCGCCATTCACAGTATGTTCCCCCTCCACAATATCCCCTTTATGATTCACCAAGATAAGATCTGAAACGGAAATTTGGCTAAAGTGCATCCCAAACGGATTGACCCAAAAATGGTCAGTATATTTCGGATCGCGTACCGTGATATGTCCTGCTATCCCTTCATCGAAGCCAAACTTTGAAAAAAGGCGGAAGGAAGCTGCCAGCCGTTCCTTCCGGTGATGGCGCTCTTCCTCCAGTGTGTTGAATGAAGCCGGTTGCAGGGTAATCGTCTTTGTCATTTTCCTTCCTCCCCATCATTTTTTAAAGGCCGTCCATCAATTGGCAATATCTATGTCTTTCCCCTTTATATCACCTTTAGGTAAGGTTTCATTTTTGGGACTTAGCAACGTAAGGGCAGTGATGACGACCAAACTGGCAGCAAGTCCATATAAGATCGGTCCAGTCGAAGAAGGCCCGGTTATGACCAATCCGACGATGATAACGATCATGCTGGCCAAAATGGAGTAGAATGCAGCATTAGCCGTGACCCTCTTCCAAAAGAAGCCAAGAATGATCGGAAAGAACACGGCACCCGATAAGATTGCGTAGGCTACATCCAATGCCACTAAAATATCTTGAATCCAAATTGAAACGATGATGGCCATAACACCAATCGTTAACGTGGTGATTCGAGATGTTTTTAAAAATTGACGTTCGCTCATTCCTGGACCGATATATTTTTTTATGAGGTCATTGACGACCAAAGTCGATGAAGCGAGCAATGTTCCCGATGCCGTGGACATCAGGGCGGAAACCACACTCGCAATGACCACTCCCAATAGCCCGGCAGGCAATGTTTCCATCGCAATGCTTGTAAACGCAGTTTGCGGGTCGCCTAAATCAGGAAGGATAATAAAAGCGCACATTCCAATGATACTTATTGCAATGGCATAAAGAATGCTGTATATCCCAGCCCCGACCGTTCCGCTGCGGGAGATGGCCTTCGTTCGAGCCGTAAAAAGACGCTGCCAAATATCTTGTCCCACTACTACTCCTAACGTAAATAATAAAAAATATTGAAAGATCGTCGCGCCGCCGATGTTTCCTAATTCAAAATGTGCTGCCGGGAGATTCTCTTGTAGTGAGCCCCACCCTCCTGCCTTGGAAATGCTCATCGGAAGCATGATAAGGAAGATACCGATTGTCATGATGACGAATTGGATCACATCCGTCATGGTAACCGACCACATTCCGCCTAATATTGTATAAAATAGAACGATCCCGCCTCCGACAATCATGGAAACCGTCAAATTCCAGCCCGCCAAAACGTGTAATATCGTCCCCATCCCGATCACTTGGGTGACGGTCAGCATGAAGGTATAGATGACCGAGACCAAGGCGCTGAGCAAGCGTGTTTGAGAATTGTAACGCTTCTCAAGCATTTCACTGATTGTCAGCACTTTTAAATCAAAAATCTTATTCGTTAAAAACAGCCCGATGGCAATAATGCCGAGCCCGATCATCACGACCAGCCAAATGCCGGATATCCCAAACTGATATCCTAATTTTGCCGTTCCTAAAGTAGAAGCTCCTCCTAATATCACAGCCGCTAAACAGGATAAATACATGAAATGACCTAGATTACGCCCTGCTACAATGAATTCATCCGCCGTTTTTGCTCGTTTGGATCCGATTACCCCTACAATGATTAAAACAGAAAAATATAGAATCATGATTGAAATATCCAAAATATCCATGTATACATCTCCTTTTGGGGTGGGTTTATTTTAGATCGCCTGGTTCCTCCCGTTTGAATTAGTTGTTCAGCTGCTTCTCCAAATTTTGGATCATCCCCATTTTATCTCTCTTCCCTTTTTTCGCTAGTGCGATAAGCGTGATGAATTCATAGACAATGTTGGCCGCTGCTGCTGCGGTGACTTGTCCGTGATCGTACGAGGGTAAAACCTCTACAAGATCGAAGCCTACGAATTCTATATCCGTCAAGCCCCTGACAAACGCCAATGCATCATCAATGCTTGCCCCTGAAACTTCAGGCGTCCCTGTGCCAGGTGCATATACCGGATCTAAAAAATCAATATCAAATGATAAAAAGACCGGACCATCCGCCACACGCTCATGGATGATCTCCAGCATCTTTTCGACGCCGTTCCGTTTATAATCGTTTGTTGTATATACGGCCAAGCCCAAGTCGCGGGCATCCTGCAAATCCTCCGGACCGTACAAACCTCCCCTCATGCCAATTTGAAGGGAGCGGGATACATCGATGAGACCTTCTTCTATCGCGCGGCGAAAAACGGTTCCGTGATTATACTTTTGTTCGAAATAACTATCCCACGTATCGGAGTGGGCATCGAATTGCAGCAAGGCAACGGGTCCATGTTTTTTTACGATTGCACGCAGCTCCCCTAGCGTAATGGAATGGTCGCCTCCCAGTGATATCGGAACGATTCCTTTTTCAATGACTGGCGTAAGCTCATCTTCTATTTTTTTATATGTTTCAGATATATAGCCAGGAACAACGGGAATGTCCCCATAATCGATTCCTGATATATAATCAAAAATATTAATAGCCTGTTCTGGATTATACGGACGTAATAGAATGGAAAAATCGCGAATGGCTCCTGGCCCGAATCTCGCCCCCGTCCTAAATGATTGGCCGGAATCAAATGGAATTCCCATAATGACAAAGTCCATATGTTCATCCACCTGCTCAACGAATGGAAGCCGCATAAACGTACGAACTCCACAAAAACGGGGTGATTGGAAAGAGTCTTTCGGTTGATATTTCATCATGTAACATCCTCCTAAGTTTTCTGCTATTTTTTTCATCTTACCTTTACTTAAGCAAGATTCGCGCCAACTTTTCAGGAGCCTTTCATGGGCGTTTTTACACTTTCTTTTGGATCTGTTGATTAAAAGATTAATCAACACCGCTTTTTTTGATTTAAGTTTTGATTATTCAGACTTTTTGATTTATATTTTAATTAATCAAAATTCGGATACTAAAGGGAGTCGATACCATGAATGACGAAATGCTGGAGGAAGAATTACAAAAGATCATTGAAACCTCGAATAATAATATCCTCATCACCGATCAAGATGGAATCATTTTATATTCCAACCCAAAGTTGTGGGAGATTTACGGCATGAAAAGTGACTCTTATATCGGAACCTCCGTTCATCAATTAGAAAAAGAGGGCTTGCTCACACCTTCCATCAACGCGCTTGTATTAAAGGAAAAAAAGGCGAAACGGATCATGCAGCAAACAAAAACGGGTCATGTCGTCATGTCGACAGGCTATCCTATATTCAATAAGGAAGGCAGCCTCGCAAGGGTGATCAGCTATGGTCAGGATCAAACCGAGATCCTTCAATTGCAGGATCAATTTGAGCACTTGCAACGTAAAGTTAAAGGCTATCAGACGGAAGTCGAGGATTTAAGGGAAAAGGAACTCGATCACCATGATATGATCGCGAGGAGTAACGAAACGAAGCATATAGTAAAAACGCTTCATAATGTTGCGAAGACCGATGCCACGATTCTCTTATTGGGACCTTCAGGAGTAGGGAAAAGTACATTCGCCCGTGCAATTCATGAGCAAAGTAACCGCAAGCAAGAGCCTTTCATTGAAGTCAATTGCAGCACGATACCTGATAGTTTGTTTGAATCGGAGATATTCGGCTATGAACCGGGAGCTTTTACAGGGGCAAGCAAGCAGGGGAGCCAGGGCCTGATTGAACAAGCTGACAGCGGAACCCTTTTCTTGGATGAAATCGGTGAACTTCCGCTTGCCATGCAAGCTAAATTACTGAAAGTGTTACAGGAAAAAAAGTTAAAGCGTCTTGGAGGGAAAAAGGAAAATCATATTAACTTCCGCCTTGTTGCCGCGACAAATCAAGATTTAAAGAGGATGGTAAATGAAGGCAGGTTCAGGCTCGATTTGTTTTATCGATTGAATGTGATTCCCATCCAGATACCGGCATTGCATGAACGTAAAGAGGATATCCCTCTTTTAATACAGCATTACTTAGGGAAAACCAATGCTAAATACCACAAATCCAAAAAAATACACCCATCGACATATGAAGTGCTGACTCATTACGATTGGCCCGGAAATATACGTGAACTGGAAAATCTAATCGAACGACTGATCCTGACCATTGAGGAAACCAATATCTTTCCGGAACATTTGCCTCAATCCATCACAGGTCAAATCGAACAGCCAGAAGATTCCTCATTGCTGGAAATGGATCAGAAATGGGAAGAGAAATTCGATTTAAAGAGGACATTGGAAAAGGTTGAAATCCAACTGCTAGCTAAAGCATTGAAGCAATGTAAAACCACTTATGAACTGGCAGATCACTTGGGCATCAGTCAGCCAACAGTCATCTATAAATTAAAGAAATACAAAAAATATTTTTAATGCAAAGAACCCACCATGGTTTCCAGCATCAAGGCGAAGTCATATACTTAAAACTGATCTGAATGAACAAAAAAGGGCGCCCATAAATGGGAGCCTGAATTTTAGTGAAGGTAGTGCTATTGTATGTAAAAGGCTGCCATTCCGCTTCCAATAGTTAAAAAACACTTTTACATTCCGTTCTTTGGCCAGTTAAGATGGCATTCACATTAAAAGGGCAGGCAAAGAAATCATTTCACTGCCTTTTTAACTGCTTTCACTTCGTATAATGCCCCTTCCGAACTGACGATATATTCAGGTTTAGGCTTTCCGAGATTGGCCTTGTGGCCCGCGATATGGACTTCACTCTTTTCCCACTGCTTCCAGTGCTCTTCCGATTCCCAATTGATCATGATGATTACCTCTTCATCGCCTCGTCTTACCTTTTTCACCAATACGCTTAAATCAATGAACCCCTCCTGTTTTTCTATGACCCCTTCCGCACCGAATCGTTTCACCACTTGGTCGGAATTACCTTCTTTAACCACTGTTTTTCTCATTTGAACGAACAATATGAACAACTCCAATCGATATACGTATATGGTTTCATTTTAGACGATAACGATTCTCATTGTCAATTATCGTGAAACAAAACAAAAATGAATCAGAAAGCCATACAGCACTTTCTGATTCACTTCATTGACTTATTTTTTATCTTTAAGACTTTTGGGAACATAGTCATTCAGTTTGTTAAATAAAGAAGTAATGTAGGAGTTGAGTTCAAACCGATCTTCCTGAACAAATTCAGCTAACGACACTCCATTCTTTTTCATTTCTTCTCCCCCTTTTAGGTTTCAAACTTTTTCATGAACACTTTACCCACGGCTACCCGTTCATGCAGGCATTGTCACCCTTTAAAGAAGCGACGGCTGGTTACCAGGAATTTTCCGTTTTCATGAATTAGTATGACAAGCATACAAGAAAGCGCTTTCAATGTAAAATGTGATAATTCTATAGATTGCTATTTCCTTAGACTGATTTAATCTAATTAAGTTTCGCTTTCATTATGCATATATTAACAAGCTTCACTGATTTCCATGCACGGCAGCTTTTCTATCATATTATAACTACTTGTCTTTTTCCCAGTGTGCGAAATTTCATGAAATGCTCTTCAGTAGTTCAGTTAAACGGATGAACTCATCTTTATCCCGATTCTTCAATGAGTCATCGATCGCTTTATCGATTTGCGCTTTCCTGTAATCGCTTAAGGCCTTTTTTAATACCATTTCAGCCATCTCTTCAGGCTCCAGTGATGTTCCAGGCAATTGCTTCTCCATTCGAAACCAACTCCTTAACCTTTTTTCTATTATACTAAGTAACTTGGAGATTATTAATATTTATTTCAATGTTATCCTTTCTTCTTTTTTTATTTCCTTATCCACCATGATTCCCACATTGCCACTCTTCTATACATTAAGAATACTAAAAGATTTTATTGCCGTTGCTTTGCGACACGCAATTGTCCCAGTGATCTTTGATTTCGTATTTTATCCATACTTTTTTAATCAATGATATTCAGGAGCAGGTTAAAAGGTTAAGTAAAACATGATGTCTTTTTGAAAAAGCAGAAATATTTCAACGAATTTGGATCATTCGTTTTTTTACTTATATTCATTGACTGACGATTTTGTTCATGAATGTGCTTACATTTATTGATGATAAATTTTTTTCCATATCCTCCTTCAAGCCAGCATGATTCGTGGACAATAGAAGTGGAAAACCCCTATCCAGTCCATATTGTTACAGACAGGATAGGGGTTTTTCATTATATGAACAAATTGATGATGAGTACACCGGCAAGTCCCACCAGTGAAATGATGGTGACCATCACGGACCATGTTTTAATGGTCTTTCCAATTGATAGATTAAAATATTCCTTGTAAATCCAAAAACCTGCATCATTTACATGGGAGAATGTTATGCTTCCTGCACCTGCAGCCAAAACCATAAGTTCTGGACTTACCCCTGTGGCCGCAACAAGAGGTGCCGCAATTCCGGCTGCCGTCATGCCGGCCACTGTAGCAGACCCAATGGCCACCCTTAGGATAGCCGCTATCAGCCAAGTAAGGATCAATGGTGAAAGCGTTGATTCGGCCATGATGCCAGCAATATATTGATCGATATGACTGTCTATCAATACTTGTTTGAACGCCCCGCCACCAGCTATGATTAATAGAATCATTGCAATTCCGCTGACGGACTCGGAAAAGGATTTCATGATTTCATTCATTTTCTTCCCTCGATTAAGACCAAAGGTGAAAATGGCAATAATGACAGAAATCAAAAGCGCCACAGCCGGATTGCCTATGAAATCAACAACCGGCATGAGCGAGGATTTAGGCATGAAAATTTCTACAGCTACTTTGACCGTTATCAATATCACTGGCATGAGCGAGGTAAGAAGACTTGTTGCAAACCGTGGCATTTCTTCCTCTTTAAACTCCTTAGGATTAAATAACTCTTTTGGAATGTCCGCTTCCAAGTCTTCTTTCTTAAACAACTTCGTGAATAATGGCCCGCCAATGATTATGGCTGGGATCGCGATGATGACCCCATATATTAAGGTCTTGCCCAAATTTGCATCAAACACACTGGCAACTGCCGTTGGCCCTGGATGTGGAGGAACAAATCCATGCATCGTGATAAGGGCGGCTATGACGGGCATGCCGATATACAATACTGGTACTCCTGCTGCAATAGCAATCGTAAATACCAATGGAATCAAAACGACGACTCCCGTTTCAAAGAAAAGGGCGATCCCTACGACGGAAGCCGTTAGAACAGCGGCTAGTTGTACTCGCTTTTTGCCAAATGCTTTGATTAGTGTCATTGCAATTCGTTGGGCCCCGCCTGAATCAGTCATCAACTTACCGAGTATGGCCCCAAACACGATGATTATCGTGAGATTTCCAAGCGTTCCACCCAAACCAGTTTGGATGGATTCAATTGCAGCAATTGGTGTCATTCCTTCCAAGATCCCTACTACCAAGGAAACGATAAGCAAGGATATGAAAGCGTTTAATTTCAAAGCAATCATTAATATTAGCAATAGGGCAACCCCTATACATATAGAAAGTATCGGCATTTTCATCCACCTTTTCTTTTAATGTGGGCTTGGCTTGAAATCTCAGTCCAGTAACTTTTCTGCCTCATCCAATTGTATTCGCTTACACCTGGCCCCGAAGCGGCAAAATGCCGCTCCGATCATTGATGCATCAGTTCTGCCACTTCTTTTAAGGTTGCTTTTGATCCAACATTCCCAGGGAAAATCACATAAGCCATTCCCGGAAACTTGCTTTCGCCTCCAGTCAACCATACTGGAATTCCAGGCTTTACCTGACCAGCTACCGTCGCCCGCTTAACGCCAAGACCGTTCGTCCCTATATCACTTGACGTGATGCCGCCTTTGGCAATAATAAAGCTTGGACGTACTTCAAGCTGTTTGACTATGCTTGTCACTGCATCGGATATCTTCACGGATAGTTTCAATTCTTCTTCTTTTTTGTTTTCCCCAAGGTCGAGGCGCTCCCGCTTCGTATATACGGTGACCGTTTTTCCTTTACGTATGAGTTCCTCGCTCGCTTCAATGACCCGTTGGATTTCCGCCTCAAACTTATTTGGATGCAGGACGAGGTGGACATCAAATTCAATGAACTCGATGAAATCACAGGTTCGAAGAGCTTCAAACTGCTCCGTTGTTTTTTTTACATGTGAGCCAATCATGATTAGACCGCCGTGACCGGAATCTTCTTTCGTTAGCTCTTCTTTCGTTAGCAGGGGTTTATCATCTATCCCTCCGATGATTTTTGTTAAAGCCGCTGCACTCCGGAACAAGAAATGTTTGCCTGCCTTTATAGCTCGGATCAAAGCAATCACAACCACTTTTGCATCAACATATTCAACCGCATTAACAATGACTTTATTGAAATCTTCAACTGCCATTAGCTGACTGACCAATCCATCAAAATCAAGATCGCGGATACTTTCTAGAGACAGGTATACAGCATCCTCCGCTTTAAATGTCCCGTTCGACTTTTCTTCTGCCCATTCACCAAGATGTGATGCTTTGAAACCGAATGTCCGATCCTTCGCGAATTCGGTATCACCAGCCGGCACTAACGCATCTTCATCCTGCACGTAATGAACGTTATTGATCGTGAAACGGCCGCCTTCTTTAAAAAAGGGCATGATGACCTCTCCATTAAACGGCATGTCTGAATGTGCTTCAAGCATATTTTTCAATACGTCCGTTTCAAGAGGATAATGACCACGAAGCGTAGAATCCCCGCGACTGATGATGATGAATTCTTTGTTCTGCTTCTCCGCTGTTTCCTGGATGACCTTTGCTATTTCCTTATGTGCCCGTTCGGTTTCAGCTGCTGTAAACCCCCTTGAATTGGTCAAAACGAAAAACATCGAATTCTTCTCGGCGAATCCCGATTCAATACTTTCAGCTGACCAATCCGTATAAACGGATATACCGTGAACCGTTTGAACACCTGTTGGATCATCATCCAGGACGATGATTTTTTTATTGAAATCCAGCAGTTCGTCAGCGAGCAGTTCATTAACAGCCCGTTCATCGGGAACTGCCGGCAGGCTGGCAAATGTAGCTTTTGCGTTTAGATTGCTTGAATGATTGATAGTCAATTTACACCCTCCTAACTTCGACGTTTGCCAGTTTTTCATAATACTGCACGATGCCTCCGTGATCATCCCCGGCTTTTCCATCCACTTTAAGTGCATGGAAGATTTCCAGCAGCTGGCTAGACAGCGGTAGGGGAACCCCGATTTCATGTGCTGTTTCCATTACATTCGTGATGTCCTTTAAATTAATATCGATCCTTCCTCCAGCTACGAAGTTTCTGTCCAAGATTAGAGGCACTTTTGCATCAAGTACAGCGCTTCCAGCGAGACCGCCACGAATGGCCTGATACATTTTTTCCACATCAATTCCCGCTTTTGCTGCAAGAACAAGTGCTTCGGACATCGCCGCAATGTTTAAGTTGACAATAACTTGATTTGCCAGCTTCGCCGTGACACCGCTGCCATTCTTGCCTACCAACGTAACATCCGTACCTACGGAATGGAGAATATCAATAACTGATTCGAATACGCTTTCTTTTCCTCCAACCATAATGGCCAATGTCCCATCAATCGCTTTCGGCTCACCGCCGCTAACCGGAGCATCCATCATGTCAACACCCTGTTTAGCCGCTTCATTTGCAATTTCGACCGATATGACCGGTGAGATGGAGCTCATATCTATGATTACCGTCCCCTTTGCAGCCGTTTTCAAAATTCCATGCTCGCCAAGCACGACTTGTTTCACATGCTGTGAAGCAGGAAGCATCGTGATGATGACGTCACATGTTTCACCCATTTCCATTGGTGTTCCTGCTTTCGCACCTGCCTTAACAAGTTCTTCTACTGTTTGTATATTAAGATCATTAACCGTTACTTCATAACCTGCTTTTAGTAAGTTGGATGACATTGGTTTTCCCATGATGCCTAATCCAATAAATCCAATTTTTTTACCCAATTCCATTTCCTCCTTATTCACTTTCGTTTAGCTGGTATTGTTACCGCTCCCCAATTAACCTGTACTGCTATGAAAGGACCTTTTTCAAGTGCATGTCCTAAATTTGATTTATAAAGCGTTTTCACAACTTCACTTTAGATTGTACACACTTTTTAATATTTTGTATACAATTTTTAATTTAATGTATACAAAAATTACACTTTTAAATAATCATGCTTATACTTATACTTTAAGATAAGAATAAATCATGATTCGGGAGACGATTGAATTGGTAAAAAAGGAAAACGGTCATGCCTATGTACAAGCTTATGAATATATAAGAGACCGGATTTTGAACGGAGAATTGGAACGCGGTACGAAGCTGGTCGAAGAAAGACTGGCAGAAGAAATTGGCATTAGCCGGACGCCGGTGCGTGAATCCATTCGTAAGCTGGAACAGGAAGGGCTCATTAAGCAAAAACGTGTCGTGAATCCCAGTGATATGGACCTTCGTCACATATTTCAAGTGCGTATATTACTGGAAGGATTCGCAGCGCGCCATTGTGCCAGTTACATGACCGAAGAAGCTCTTGTGAAATTGAAAGAGTGTGTGGATATTGGCAGCACCGGGACTCCGGAAGAAGTCATGTCAGTGAACAATCAATTTCATGAGATTATTATAGGAGCTACTAACAATCCGATGATGATCGATATAATTGACAGGATGCGGTCCATTATCTATTTGTTCCGGAAAACGGTTGTCTACCATAAACGCCCGTTTTTGATTGAGGAACACCAAGAAATCTACCAGGCCATCCTACTTCATAACGGAGACGCAGCAGAGCAGTTAATGAAAGAGCATTTGCAGAATGATTTGGAATTTTGTTTAAATCGAATGGAGCAGAAGCAATAAAGTTCACTGATGCGCAACGGATAGTCAATCTATCTAAAAAACGCCTGCGTACTGATACGCAGGCGTTTCAAAATGTAGACACACTCGATTTTCATTGAGTGTGTCTACATTTTTTTTGCTTGTACAATTTGTCCATCGATTGTAACGAAAGGCACGCTTGGGGGTTTCGTATACCCGCTCCATTCAGCTTGGTTTACCTTATAGATAGAACCCTTTTTACCCGTGCGATTTAGCCGGTACTGGTTAATATTCACTTTCGTGTAGGACCTCCATCGTTTCAAGAGTCCATTCCTGAAAGTTAGCTTGTATTGCTTTTCTTACTTTTTTTATTTTTGTTGCCGATGATAGCTATCAGTAATAATAGCAGCGGTATGAGCGTTTGAATCAACGTTCCATAAAATGGGAATGCATTGACATTATAACGCTCCAAGTCCATTGAGTTGGATATGGACCAGAAGCCCGTAATCACAATGAGTATCCCCAATGGCCAGACAATGGGCCGATAATCGGAAATGTTCAGCCACTGAGCGGTACCTAGGGCCGTAGCATAAAAAAACACGGATATTTTCACGAATGCACCGACAACCCAAATGGCCATGATGAACGACTCCATATGCTCGAAAAAATCAGCGAAGCTAATGTACCTAGCCACGTTCATCAATGGGTATACCTTGGACGGTGTGGTTGCTCCAAGAACGAAAAGGACAATAAGGTTTACGATCACTAATGTGGCCATTACTGCAAAAACGGTCATCATGCCATATCTCATCCCTTTTTTCTTATCCACTAAAAAGGGGAGGAGAAAAGAGATAAGGAAAAATTCAGTATACCAGCCGCCTGGGACAATCGAACCTTTGAGAGGAGGCATCACCCCTTTTGCCAGCACAGGGAAAATATTTTTAAACTCAAGATCTGGGAACACCAAAATGAACAAGATTATTTGAGGTATCAAGAATACAGGTATAAATAATAGAGCGGCCCTCCCCAAACCTTCTAAACCGCCATGCACGACAAAGGCACAAAGCAGGACCATCGAGGCCATGACCACGATGATCGGTGTATTGATCAAGAAGGAGTCCACTACAAATTCTGCGTACTCCCTGACGATAAGTCCCGTAACTTGAATATAGAATGACAGAAATAAAAAGCCGACGATTTTCCCGATCCACCGTCCAACGATTTGCTCGCTGTATTGGATAATCGTTTGTCCAGGATAAAGCTTGTGCAGCTTTACGGCAAGATATACAGTCAAATATCCCAAGAAGGATGCAAATATCGGAGAAATCCAAAAATCGGTATTCGCAAATTTTGCCGTTACGCTCGGGATACCTAGTATGGCCGTTGCAACAATGGTTGGATACAACATGAAAGCCATTTGAAGAGAAGATATTTTACCTTTTTCCATGGGTCTCTCCTTTCCTTTCAGGAAATCAAATCCAACATCCCAGCCTTTACCTTTCCATGAACTCTCCAAGCGGCCTGAACATAGCTTCGATCCAAGAAGTCGGCCCAGCCATTTCCTGAAGGTTGAACATGGAAAGGAGCAAGCCGATAAGTAACAGTGAAATTAATGCAAGCTTATCTTTAACAGGTTTTTGTTTCATTCTGGGCCATTCATATAAAGTGATCAGTATAATAATGAAAGCTGTACTTAAAAAAGCCGCCCATTTCACCTATCCTTCACCTCACTCTCTACTAATCCAGCCGGTTTGTTAATATAACCCTGTCTGCGGATATGGGCAGTAACATCGACTTCCACTTCCATTTCTTTAAAAATTTCTTTCCAGTTACTTTCAGCTTCACTAAATTGCTTTGGGTATTTCCGATAAAATTCTTTCGCTAACCCTATGACGTCATCGCCATTATGCTGGAGGTGCAGAAAAGCTATCCTGATCCGCTTTTCAATATCTTTCTGATAAGCGCTTTCAACGATATTCAGTGATTCTGGAACGGAAAGGTTTAGTTTTGTCCCATTTTGAATTACCGTTCCTTCTGTATTGATCTTCACGGATGCCTTCCAATTGCCGTTTACTATTTGCGGAATGACGCTTACCTGGGCAGATATCGGATTAATGGATATCAGCCCTTTTATGCCTTCAGGGCTTAAAGTCACTGTATATGATTCCATTTCATCCTTTAACCACAATAAGCCCATTGTGTCCTTATCGGTCATCGTCCCAGTCATTTTATCTTTTTTAAACAAAGCTGTACCAAAGATATATGGAATGCCTTGTAATTTCGCTTCCCCTTTCGCTGGCGGTAAAATTTTTATGAAAGGGAGGGCAACCGCTTGAGATTTGCTTGTTAACATCTCATCCAGCTTATGCAGTGTGACACGCAAGCCCAAATGTAAATCCGATAATTCCTTGATCACTTCTCCCGAATAGTTTTCCAAAGGCGGCATCGATTCCAAGATGGACTTCCCTCTCCCTTTGCTGACAAACACATTCGCTCTTTCACGCGGCTGAGGATGGCGCAGTAAAAAATCCAGTTGCTCCTGAATTCCTTCCTTCGCCAACCGTTCCCCGAATACAAAAACTTTACAATGTCCCCAGAATACCTTTCTGGGTATCTTACCTTGAAGCTTGGACAAGGCTTCCGACAGATTGGATCCTACATCAGATTTCACCAAGGTAGTTGCCCCGCCACCGCCTTGACTTGGTCCGCCTTCTCCCCCTCCGCTACTTATGGATTTAGGGATGAAAACCTGGATTGACAACTCAATGGAATCATCATCCTTTTTATCAATGGAGGCGGCAGTGACAATCGCCAAATCATTGATTTCGACTCGATCCCAACAGCCGGTCATCAAAGGGATCGCCATCAGGAAGAGAAGAATGATACTTATGGATTTACTTCTATTCACTTTCTCTCTTACCGTAATTCGTCCCCTCTCCTTTTTCACTTTTCTTCACTTCCCCTGTTAGGTTTTGGTCCCTGTTCAGGAGACTGGCGGTAAGAATTGGCTTCGCCCGTTAGTCGCGGTCGTGAATCCATCATCCACCAAGGAGCCCTCCACAGCACGTCTTTCAGCTCCCGGCTTTTCATCGGGGCTAGCGGGGATAAGTAAGGAACCCCGAAAGAACGGAGATTGCATAAATGAATGGCAATGGCAATGACGCCCATCATGATGCCAAGCAGCCCTAACGTTCCTGCAAGCAGCATCATTGGAAACCGCAGCATCCTGATGGCGATTCCGGCAATATAGCGCGGCATCATGAAAGAAGAGATTCCCGTAATGGCCACGACAATGACCATTGGTGCCGATACCAACCCCGCTTGAACGGAAGCTTGTCCGATGACAAGAGCTCCAACGATACTTACAGCTGACCCTATCTGCTTTGGCAAACGGACACCTGCCTCCCTTAATGCCTCAAACGTTATTTCCATAATGAGCGCTTCCACTATGGCAGGAAACGGAACCGCTTCCCTTGATGCTGCCATGCTTAGCAATAATGCTGTCGGCACCGCTTCTGCATGGAAAGTCAGGATAGCGACGTACAGGGACGGCAGTAAAAGAGATAAAACCATGAACACATAGCGCAGCCATCTAATGATAGTTCCTACCATGAATCGTTGATAATAATCCTCCTGGGATTGAATCAATGAAAAGAAGGATACCGGGGCAATCAGCGTGAACGGAGTCCCATCGACAAGAATGAGGGCACGGCCCTCCAACAGGGATGAACTGGCGACATCCGGACGTTCTGTCGACATGATTTGCGGAAAAGGGGAAAATGGATTGTCCTCAATCATTTCCTCGATGTACCCGCTCTCTAAGATGCCATCTATCTTGATTCGTTCCAAACGAGCTGTAATTTCAGTGATCAAGGATTGATCCACCAATCCATCGACATAAGCAATCGCGACTATCGTTTTGGTGTAATCGCCTATTTTCATGGACTGTATTTTAAGTGCAGGGCTTTTTATGATCCTTCTTAGCTGTGACGTATTGATGCCGAGCGATTCATTGAACCCCTCCCGCGAACCCCTGATTCCTCCTTCCGCGACGGGTTCCTCAATTGCCCTCTTTTCCCATTTGGACAATCCTATAGAAAATCCGTAACCTTCGCCATCATATAAAAGGAGCGGATTTCCAGTCGAAATCGATTCAATGCAATCCGCTAGCGTATTCACTCTTTTCAATTTGGAAACGGGCATTTTATGTTCAAGGAATTCATGTAATGGCTGTGAAGCAACCGTGGTTTCCTGCATGAGCGGGAAAAGTACATTTTCTTCAATTCCCCCAATATCCGAAAGTCCCTCAATGTAGATAAGCATGGCCTGTGTCTTACCGAAAAGTAGGAACTGGCGGAACATGACATCCGAACAGTTATCATAAATGGAGCGAAATGTCTCCACGTTTCGGCTGAAATTCGCATCTAACTGATCCGCCGGCTTCGAATCTTGGTCAGGTTGTCGTATATCCGGTTTTTTTTGTTTTCTTTTATCCAATAATTTGCCCACATTACGAATCAAGCTGGTTACCCCCATTTTTTGCAGGTCGCTCAAACTCCTTTTTTCTATGTTTCTTCACAAAAGGGTATTTTATACAAAATATCCTGGAACTCACATACACAAATGGACCTATGTTAAAGATATGAAGGTCACCACTGAGGAGATGATTATCGCTAAGCGAATGAATGAGGATTATCGGATGGAAAGAAAGGTCAAAAATCCTTGGAATGGTACGTACGTATAATAAAGAGGTAAAGCCCTGGTCGCTTTACCTCTTGTCGTTCTTATTTGACAATAGCCTCGGTTCTCGTCCAAACAGAGCCCGTCACAGTTATGTTCAATCGTTAAACTCGATCACTGCTCGTCCGACATTGACACAACTGCAGTCATGAAAAGAATCGAAAGCTTGATTGATATTTTCCAATTTGATGCGGTCTAACACAAGCTCGTCCAATTTGAACTTTCCATCTAAGTACATTTGTGCAATCATGGGGAAATCACGGAATGGCTGCGTATCTCCATAGAAACTACCTTTTAGAACTTTACCGACTCTATGAAAGCCCCCAGCAGGAAGATTCAATGTTTTGTCAGGGTTGAATGCTCCGACCACCACGACCGTACCACCTTTTCTAGTACCCTTCCATGCACTTTCGGTCGCTGCCGTATGTCCAGAACAATCAATGGCAAAATGAACTCCTAAACCTCTTGTCAGTTCTTTCAGTGCAGCTTCCACATCCACATCAGCTGAATTGATCGTATGCGTTGCACCAAACTGTTTGGCAATTTCCAGATTGGCAGGTTTTACATCACAGGCGATGATCTTCGAGGCCCCCGCTATATGCGCTCCTTGAATCGCATTCACTCCTACTCCGCCAATACCGAAGACTGCCACAGTGGAGCCCGGTGTCACTCCTGCTGCATTCACAGCAGCTCCATATCCTGTCGCCACTCCGCACCCGATTAAGGAAGCTTGGGCCAAGGGCATTTCATCCGGCAGCCTTACACATGCCATTTCGGGAACAACCGCAAATTCGGAAAATGTTGATAATAAAGAGTTGTGGTATACTTTCTTACCATCTTGACTAAGCCTTGACGTTCCATCAAGCAGGGTGCCATCAAACATTGGACCGAATGCAGACTCACATAAATGGACATCCCCTGTTACACAAAACTCACACTTCCCGCAATAAGGAACCCAGCTTAATGCTACTTTATCACCGGGTTTGACACTTGTTACATTTGTGCCGATTGCTTCAACGATTCCTGCCCCTTCATGTCCAAGAATAGTCGGTGTTGGAGTAGTTGAATCATATAAAGCGTTCAAATCACTATGGCAAACACCCGTTGCTTTTATTTTCACCAGAACTTCATTCGATTTTGGTTCACTAAGATCTACTTGTTGAATGGCTAACGGCTTACCCACTTCTGTCATGATTGCTGCTTTTATTTTCATTATCCATTTCCCTCTTTTATGTGAATTTCAATACGCGAACCAAATTGCTTTTGTTTTTGTGAATGCTTGCAATGAATGAATGGCATATTCTTTGCCCCATCCGCTTTGCTTTAATCCGCCAAATGGGCTGGAGAAGTCGTAGCAACCGTATTTATTAACGAAAACCATACCCGCTTCAAGCTGATTGGCCACCCGATGGGCACGTGAAGCATCACCTGTCCAGAGCCCTGCACCAAGACCATAAATTGTATCATTTGCCTTCTCGATGACTTCTTCTTCGGTGTCGAATGGGATGATGCAAAGGACGGGTCCGAAAATCTCTTCCTGGGCTATTTTCATTTTATTGTCAACATCTGCAAAAATGGTCGGTTGAACGAAACACCCTTTTGCATTTGTTCCGGTGATATCTCTTTCTCCACCAGCAACGATTCTTGCTCCTTGCTCCTTGCCGCTTTCAATGTAATGTAAAATGGATTCCATATGCTGTTCGGACACTTGTGCACCTTGATCGCTTGCCGGATCGAATGGGTCGCCGCATTTATAATTTTCAGCGTATCCGGCAATTTTCTCTACTACCTCATCGTAAATGTCACGTTGGGCAAACAAACGAGTCGGTGCAGAACACTTTTCGCCTTTGTGTGTGAATAAACCATAAAAAGACCGTTCGATCGCTGCATCCAAATTCGGGAAGTCATCAAAAATGATATTGGGTGATTTGCCGCCAAGTTCCAGCGTTACTGGTTTTAAATTACTATCCGCTGAATCATGGATTAATTTTTTTCCGATAGTTGTGCTCCCTGTGAAGGAGAGCTTATCAATATCCATATGACGACTAATATAGGAACCAACTTCTCCATCACCAAGGACTAGGTTAATGACCCCCTTAGGCAATACTCCTGCTTCATCAATGATTTCAAACAATCGAATGGCTGAATATGAGGTTTTATCCGCTGGCTTTAAAATAACCGTATTCCCCATTGATAAGGCAGGGGAGAGCTTTAAGACAGCCATTTGAATGGGAAAGTTAAAAGGCACGATTTGGCCGCAAACACCGATTGGATCCCTTGTGGTAACACTCAAGAAATTACCTTCCACAGGATTGTTTTCACCATAATATTTATCTGTCCATCCCGCGTAATATTCAAATAGATCAGCCGCTTCCTGCACATCATCGTTATAAGCCTCTGTATATAATTTCCCGTTATCAAGTGCCTCCAATGTTGCAAGCTCAGCATGGTGCTCATGAATGAGTTCGCTGATTTTCCGCAACGCTTTTGCCCTATCCTTCCTGCTCATATCTTTCCATATGCCTTGACCCAGTGCTGTTCTTGCTGCTTGGATGGCTGTATCGACGTCCTGTGCCTCAGCACGCTGAAACGCTCCTAAAATTTCTCCATTGGCTGGATTAATCGATTCAATCACACCATTACCTGAACTATCTATCCATTTTCCATTGATATAAAGTTTTTTCATTGTTTTCAGCCATGCCTTTGCCCACTCTAGTTTTGGCTGTTCAATCCCTTCAAACTGCTTGGTTGCTTGCATCATGGATCTTACCTCCAGTATTATAGTAAGTTTTTTATAAACTCTCGATCTTCCTCGCCCAGTAATTTAGATACGGCTGAATATCCCAATCGCTCCCTTAATTCCGTTATGACCGGTATGAATGTATTCGCCAGTTCCCGGCATCTTTCTTCATTAGATGCCATGCCGTTAAGACATAACCTCGTAAATGATTCAGCTGAATTTGCCAGCATGTATAAACCATTCAAGATATTGATCCCAGCCATGCCTTCAAAAACATTCAAGTCAAGTTCACCATGCTCCAGTGCGGCTTGAACAACCCGGTCACACCCAAGGACTTGAAAACAGCTTTGTATCATCGTCTCAGGAATGACTGGATTTACTTTACCTGGAAAAAATGAAGAACCGGCCTGAACAGATGGCAGGATGATTTCTGAAAATCCTGCTTCCGGTCCGGATGAAAGCAGTCTTAAATCTTTGGCAACCTTTATAAGAGAGGTTGCCATTAAACTTAATTGCGTTGACATATGAGCTAAATCATCGATGTTTTGCGCTGCATCGAATAGATTGTCACGTATGGTGACATTCTTATCCGTAACATCACGCAATTTCCCAATGACGGCTTCTTTATATTCTTTCGAGGCCCCGACTCCATTTCCAATAACAGTAGCGCCAAGATTAACGGTAAGTAATGATACGACCGATCCTTCTAGTGAATCTTGCCTTCTTTTGAGTACGGATGCATATCCACTGAAAACATCCCCTAGCCGGACACGCAACGCATCCTGTAAGCAAGTCCGCGAGATAGTGGTAATACCCATGAACTGTTGTGATTTTTTTCTCATCATATCGTTCATTTTCGTTAATTCGCGATCCAATCGTTCATAGCAGCTTACGATTGCCAATCGAATGGCTGTATGGCAAACATCAGATGTCGACTGGGAAGCGTTTACATGGTCAATGGGGTGAATGGGGGATTGGGTGCCTATAGTTCCCGTTAATGTTTCATTAGCTAGATTAGCCAACACTTCATTAACATTCATATTCGTGCCAATCCCGCCGCCGCCATGCAAAACATCTACTATAAATTGGTCATGATGTTTTCCTTGGATTAGTTGATCACAAGCATTTACAATGGCGTTTCCAATTGAAGGCGCTAACTTGCCAGCTTCCAGATTGGCCAATGCGGCAGCTTTCTTTACCATCGCCAATGACACAATATACTCCGGATAATCTTTTAATAATTGGCCTGAGAATGAAAGGTTTTGCGCGGTTCTCCATGTTTGGATGCCGTATAAAGCTTTAATGGGAATATCTGCTTCACCGAAGTTATCTCTCTCTGTCCGTATTTCCAATTCATTCCGACTGATTGAAATCCCTCCTACACGTCTTTTTCCATGCACTGTAATCCTGATAGCCTCTATTCTATTAGGACTACAAACGACGTTATTGTTCATATTACGAACATTAAGTTCACATAAAGAACTTAACGCTATTATATGGCCAGGATATATATCAGTCAATGACAAATGTGAATAATTCTGATTTTTTCGATAAAACCAAAATCATTAGCACTCCATTATTCGCTTACGCTATAATGAAAATATGGAAAATAATAATCAGAAAACCATAAAACAAACCAATAACAAAGAAAGTTCTTCTGTACAGGCTGTTGAACGTGCTTTATTGCTTTTGAAATTCATCGGGGAAAGTCCTTCACCCATTTCTGTCGGTGATTTGGCCAAGCAAGCAGGCCTGAACCGGACCACTGCCTGGCGCTTAATTGGAACGCTTGAAAACCAGGGCTTTGTAGAAAAAGACCCCGTTTCGAAAGGGTATCAGCTCGGATATGCCCTTTATCGCATGACATCTCAACATAATGCATATGGGTCACTGATAAGAAGAGCTAGAAGAACGCTCGAAGAATTGAAAGAAGAAGTCGGGGAAACCGTTTTACTGAGTGTTCCAAAGCATGATGGAACTCTCACGATCGATCAAATAGATACGGACCATAGCGTCAGGCTGGTAGATTACACCCATACAATGTCGCCGTTACACTGCACATCCAATGGAAAAATTTTATTGAGCATGCTACCTGAAAAGGAGTTGAACGTTTTTTTAGAGCAGGACCTTAGACCTTTTTCCAAATATACGATTACTGACAAAGAAGAACTGCGGAAAGAACTTGAAAAGATCCAGATTCATAAAGTCGGGACATCGATTGGTGAACTAGATGAAAATGAAAATGCAATATCAGCTCCCATCTTTGACAGAATGAAGAATTTAGTCGCTTTTATCACGCTAGGAGGACCGAGTTTTCGCCTTACTGAAAAAGATTTATTGCGTTTAAGCGATCGTATGCTAGAAGCTGCAACAAAAATCGAGGGGCAGTTGGAATAGGGCAATAAAGGAACAATTGAATTCTCAGCAAAAAAAGCGATGCTCCTGTAAACGGCAGCATCGTTTTTTTTTGCTTTTCCAATCCATGGCGGCAAATTACCTCCTTTATTTTTGCTTGCCTGTTAATTAAATGAAACTATTACGAATCGGGGCTCTATCTTTATTCTCACGCAAATTGAATTGGAATGGGTGTGTGTGAATACTGCGGGGAATACGGTGGGCATTGTTTAAGATTAATTAAAAATATTTTGACAAAAAGATAAATACACAATTATAATTCTATTGTATTCATATAACGGACTCCTAGTTCACATTACGAACAAAACTTATTCTCCCCAATGAAAACGCTTCCCTCTATAAGCGGCTTCATCCACACCATTTTTTAATCTACAAGTAACCGTCGAGGTATAGCAGTATCAATCAGGAGGAGACTCAATGGAAAATAGGAATGGAGCACTTAATTATAATGGCAGTGATCATACAATTAAACTGGACGATGCACCGTTAAACAAATTCCATATTAAAATTGCCGGCCTTACATTCGGAGCGCATTTCACAGATGGATATATTTTAGGCATTATTGCCTTTGCCCTCTCCCTGCTGACACCGCAAATGGCTTTAACACCATTTTGGATTGGGTTGATCGGTAGTTCTGCTTTGATTGGTCTTTTTCTAGGCAGTTTGGTTTTAGGATGGATATCTGACCATATCGGGAGGCAAAGGATATTTGTCTTTAGTTTTATCGTCATTACCGCGGCATCCACTTTACAGTTTTTCGCAGACAGTCCTACAGAGCTTGTCATATACCGAATTCTCCTAGGAATTGGTCTGGGGGGGGATTATAGCGTAGGACACACGATGTTGGCTGAATTTTCACCTCGTAAACATAGAGGTGTGTTATTAGGATCGTTCAGTGTAGTCTGGACTATCGGCTACGTGGTAGCTAACCTGATTGGCATTCTTGCCGTTGATTCCGCTCCAGACGCTTGGAGGTGGATGCTTGCTTCATCAGCGATTCCTGCCGTCATCATCCTGATTTTGCGAATGGGTACACCTGAGTCACCTAGATGGCTGATTAGTAAAGGCCGGGTCACAGAAGCCCGGGATATCGTCAAGAAACATGTCGGCCCCAATATAGTGCTAGATGATGAAAAACCTGTACAAGCGAATAGCAGTTTCTCCACTTTATTCCGCAAAGATGTAAGAAAACGAACTGCTTTCAATTGTATATTTTTCGTTTGTCTCGTTATCCCTTACTTCGCCATTTATACATTCTTACCAAGCATTCTTGATGCAATTGGACTAAGTGAAGGATTTGGAACCGATTTTCTATTAAATGGACTGCTGATTGTAGGTGCGATTTTAGGCATTTTGTTTACGGTTAAATTTTCACGCCGGGGATTTTTGATCAGCTCATTTATTATCCTAATCGTTACTCTCATGCTTCTTAGTGTATTACCTAACAACGCAACAGTATTAATGATTCTTTCTTTTGCCATCTTCACCTTGATTATGTCTGCCGTCAGCAACTTGGTTGGTGTATTTCCTGCTGAAAGCTTTCCAACGGAAATCCGCTCTTCTGGAGTAGGGCTCGCAACGGCAATAAGTAGACTAGGATCGGCGATCGGTACGTTCCTGCTTCCAATAGGCATTGCAAGTATGGGAATCCAGTTTACAATGCTTTGTCTTACAGCTGTTCTAATCATTGGCGCCATCGTATCGATCGCATGGGCACCTGAAACGAAATCACTTACACTTAGTGAAGCTAGCAACAACTTAAATGACGATTAAACATATTCTTCAGGAACCGTTAACCAGGCATCAGCTGATTTTTATGCTGAGCCTGGTTCTTTTCATAGTTTCATCAGTAATTGCTGTTAATATTTTCAAGTCTTATAGGTTCCATTCTCTCAAATTGTCATACTGCCAAATCCACCGTCCACTCGAATAAGTGTTCCAGTGACAAAGCTCGATGCTTTTTCAGAGGCGAGCCACACGGCAGCACCTTGCAATTCCTCCGGAGTGCCAAAACGGTTCATTGGCGTATGCTCCATGATCGACTCAATCCTTTCAGCGCTCAAGATTTTTCTATTTTGTTCTGCAGGAAAGAAACCAGGGATGATCGCATTGACACGGATGCCGTTCGGGGCGAATTCCCGCGCCAAAAACTGGGTCACGCTGTTAAGCCCTGCCTTTGAAACAGAATATGTAAATACCTTTGATAAGGGCGTCGTGGAAGAAACGGAAGAAATATTGATGATACTGCCTCGTCTTTCCTGATCGATCATTTTCTTCGCAAAAATCTGGCAGGTTAACACGATACCCTTCAAATTGACATCCATAATATCGTCCCATTCATCCATTTCCAGTTCAAAGAACGGTGTTGAACTATTTTTTCCAGGCGCATTCAGAAGGATATCCCAGCCGCCGGACCACCGTTGAATTTGATCTGCCGCTTCCAATAAAGATGCACGGGAGCATACATCAGCCTGAAAAGCCTTTGCGCTTCCGCCGCCGTTTTCAATATCCTTAACAACTTCTTTTGCTTTGTCAAGATTTCGTCCGACTATCGCTACCTTAGCACCCTGTGCAGCAAGTCCTTGAGAAATGGCAGAACCCAATACGCTATTTCCGCCAATCGCAACGGCGGTTTTTCCAGTTAAATCGAATAAATTTGTCATTCCGCTTCTCCTATCCTGCAAGGGAATCATTGGGGAGCAAATCAACTCTCGATATCTTGGTTAATTTACCCGTTATCCTTGATTCCATTGATAATCTATGGCCAGTGCCGATCGCTTTTCCTTATCGGATTAAAACCAGTCAGAATAACCTAGGCTCCTTAAGTGATTTGCAGAGGTTTTGAGGCAATCGAATGGATCTCGGCCGTATAAGTCATCTTGCTCAATGAGGAAGTATTGTGAACCGCTGTTCAAGCCGGCTTCGATGATCGCTTTGAGATCAAGACTTCCTTCACCAAGCTCTGCGAATTGAATTACGTTGTTGAAGGCTTGAAAAAACTTGTCTTGGTCAAAATCGTTTTCAAAACCGCTCATATCCAATTGACCGATGCGATAGTCCTTTAAATGAATTAAAGCGATTCTTCCCTCGAATTTATTGATTACCGCAACCGGATCCAGTCCGCCCCTTTGAATCCAGTGGACGTCCAATTCAAAGCCTATCCTGCGTGTATTATCCTTGATGATATCCAATAAATATTCACCATCGTATTTTTGGAATTCTATATGGTGATTATGATAATACAACTCTATCTTATGCTCGGCCAACCTTTCCGCTGCTTCGTCCGCTTTTTTTACGAAACTAAGGATTTTATCTTTATCGCCTATAGTCGTAAAAGGAAGCATGCCAATTCGTAAAAAACTGCAATCCAATGTTTTGCAATCGTTTACGATTTTCTCGAAATCATCCGTTAGTGTTTCCCCTGCCATTCCTGGCAGCATCGGCTCTAACGCGGCTGATAGAGCGGCGATTTCTATATCGAAATCTTGGCAGGCCCTTTTTAACTCGGCAACATTTTCAGCAGTCATCGGAATTTGTGAAACTTCAACAGCATGAAAATCGAGCTCCTTGATTTTTTTCATCGTTTCATAGACGCCCAATTCCTCGACCTTCCCTTTAAGCATCATCATTTGCACACCAATTTTAGCTTTTCCCATTATATTGTCCCTCCATGAATATCGCTTTTTTCATTTGCGATGATTTTCGAATCGCTTCAATCATTTTGAGTGATGGAACGGCTTCCCAGGCATGAACGTAAGCTTGCGTGTCAGATAAAATGCTTTCATAGAAGGCATCGATTAATTTGGCATGGCTGGCACCATAATAGAACTTCGATCCGGGAAGCTTCGCGTCTTCCGCCAATCTTTCCTTATTTCCCGCTTCATCCACGCTAAAGAGAATACTATCTTTAATGGTGAGTTTTCCCTTCTCCAAAAGCACCTGTAACTCCACACTATCATTATCCGCATTGGCGATTGTAGCGAAAAACAGCCCCCGCGCCCCGCTGTCGAACGTAATATTTGCTATGGCTGTATCTTCCACATCAATCTCATAATCCAGCAGTCTGGAAACCTCCCCTTTTATTGAAACCATTTCCCCACCAATCAGCTGCATCAAATCCAGTGTATGAAGGGCTTGATTGATCATGACCCCTCCTCCGGCTTGGTCCATTTTTCCGCGCCATGGCTTCACCTCATAATAGGATGGCGGCCTGCTCCAGGTTACTATTCCCTTCACTCCAAGCACCTTGCCGTAGATGCCGCTGTCCAGCAATTTTTGAAGCTTTTCAAAAGATTCATTGAAGCGGTTCTGTAAACATACACACAACCTTACATTCTTATGTTTTTCCTCTAGCTTCACAAGTGCCAGTCCTTCTTCGGTGTTCAAGCCCAAAGGTTTTTCCAGAAATACATGCACCCCTTGTTCCATACAATATTTCGCCACAGGATAATGAAGATGGTGAGGCAGACAAAGGTGGACACAATCGATTGCCTCCGTTTCAATCATCTCTTGGTAATATTTATAAAATTCAGCACCAGGTACAGAATCCTTTAAGGCTTCATCGATATCACAAACAGCGCACAGCTCAACCATCGGGTTTGCTTGTATGGCAAGAATGTGTATGGGAGAAATATCTCCGAGCCCGATAACTGCGGTTTTCAACATACTCCTATCTCCCTCTCTAACGGATTTCTTTACCAGTGAATATTTCTGTGTTTAATCACATTACGATGTGACAGGCGCATTCTTTTCTTCCTCAATTCGCTTTTTCAATTCCAGCAAAAATAGTTCTTCATCGAATGGGATTTCGATTTCTTTATCCAACCAGCTTGATAGATGAATCGCATTCGCTAAGGTAACTCCATGAATACCGTCACTGCCAGGAGCAAGTAATGGGGCCCCTTCCAATATCGCTGCGGAGAAGTTTTCCAATACCGCTATATGTTGTGCCCCCCATATACTTTCGAATTCCAGCACTTCTTCACTATAAATATCAGATTGATTGCCGCCCATGAATATTTTCATGACATCCTGCATGCTCATGCTGTCACTCAATTCCGATTCTGGCTTCGAAAGTCTTTTGATCGTCACTTTCTTGCTGTCATCGACAACGATTTTTCCTTTATCTCCTAATATTTCAAACCGATCTGTGCCAATCACATCATGGGTGCAGGTAATGAACACGCCCGTTGCCCCATTCCCGTAATCAAGGAGAGCCGTGACTTCATCCTCGACTGCAATATTCCGCTGATATCCATATTTCACATTGGAGTATACCTTTTTGGGCATTCCGCATATCCATTGAAGCAAGTCAAGCTGATGTGGTGCCTGATTCACGAGAACACCGCCGCCCTCTTCACCCCACGTTGCCCTCCATGCACTTGAATCGTAGTATCCCTGTGGCCTCCACCAGGTCGTGATCATCCAGTTTGTTCGGCGTATTTGGCCAATCTCACCGTTATCAATGATTTCCTTCACCTTTTGATACAGTGGATTCATCCGTTGATTGAACACGATACCGAATGTCAAATGCGGTTTTTTGGCTGCATAATCATTGAGCTCCCTTACCTGCTTTGTATATACGCCAGCGGGCTTTTCGACCAAAGCATGAATTTCCCTCTTTAATGCTTCCACACCTATTTCCGGATGCAGATAATGCGGCACACAAGTAACGACCGCATCCACATCTCCGCTATCGAGCATATCCCTGTAATCCTCATAAAAAGGGATGTCTGGATATTTTTCTGCGGCCAATTCCTTCTTAGCAGGGTCAATATCACAAATCGCCCCGATCACCATGTTTTCCACTTTTCCATCAGCCAGAAATCCTGCATATAGCCCGCCTTGTGCACCTAGCCCAACTATCCCCAATCTCACTTTTTCCATGCTAATCTCTCCTCATTATCAATTTTCTCTAGAATCTTTAAGAGTGCCTCGTATTGAAGTTTATAGCCGCTTTTTCCGTCAAGCCCTTTATTCTCGATAAACCACATAGCGTCTTCCAGCTCCAGATCCTTTAATGAATCAAACTGAGCAAGATGCGGCTCAAGGGTCAAGAAACCTTTGTAGCCTTCATCTATCAATTGAGAAAGGATTTCCTGTATTCTGCCATCTCCCGTTCCGCACAAAACATTTTGATTCCTTTTTGTGACGGCATCCTTGATATGGATATACATCACATCATCCTTCAGCAGGTTGTAGCAATCCTGGGTGTTTTCACCACATTGGACAAAGTTGGCAAAATCAAAAATCGCCTTAAAATTCTCCGAATCTACCTTTTCCAATATTTCCGCGCATCTTCGGCCGATATCTCCGTAGATATCCTTCTCATTTTCATGCAATAAAATAACATCGTATTTTTCGGCTATGGCCGTGAATTCTTTCAATTTCCTTACCACATCTTCTCCAAATCGGTCAGGCTCCTCCCCGTTTGGAATATAAAAACTGAAAACGCGGATATATTTGCAGTCAAGCAGGATGCTTATTTGACAAATAACCTCCAGCATCCGCCTTTGTTCCAAAAAACCAGCTTCATCATTTATAAAGATCTTTCCGATTGGTGATCCGATGGAAGATACACCTATGCCTGCTTTTTGGAGTCTAGGAAGTACCGTCCTTCTTATGTCTTCGATTGAAAAATCCCCTATGTTTCTTCCGTCAATGCCACGTAAAGAAATATACTTCATTCCAAGCTTTGCAACAGTTTCAAGCTGTATATCAAAATCCGATGAAATTTCATCGGAAAATCCTGATATCAATAGATTTGGATTCATTTAGATTTTCCCCTCCCCTCAAGATATCCCAATGTTCAGTCTATTTTTACGATATTGAGATGGCGTCAGGCCAGATTTTCCCTTAAAATACCTGCTGAAGTGAGCAATACTTTCAAAACCCGTTGCCCGGGAGATCTCCCCAAGCGTTTGGTCAGGTTCCATTTCCAGCAAATACTTCACCTGGTTAAACCGGCAGCCCATCACATATTCCATGACGGTAAACCCAGTTACCTCCTTGAAAACGTGGGATGCGTAATACTTACTAAGATTCATTTCATTGGCAAGTCGATCCAAACTTATTTTTTCGGTATAGTGATCATTGATCCAAGAGGCGATTCCCTCAGCATGATGCTCCTTTTCGGTCCTTTTGTTGGAATGCTGAGCTAATTCTTTATGGCTCATTTTATAGATTTTCACCAGTAATTGAACAAGCTCCAGTTTTATTTCCGCTTCACTCGTGTTACTTTTTTTACCTTTTTGCTGCAGTTCTGCCTCTTGATTAGCAATAAGGCTGCTGATCCTTTTTAATCCTTCGTCCACACACATCCCGGCTTCATCATAACCTGTACGCAGCAAGCAATTGTTAAGCTTCTGAAAGGGATCAAGCAAATTGGGGGTTCCCAGGATAACCAACAACTCTTGCAGCCAAATTGGTGAAAAGTGAATCATGCTTCTTATGTAAGTACTTCCTGGCTGCGGATTAGGTTTATGCAAGGTCATGCCATCCAAAAGAATGATATCCCCCGGCTGTAAATCATAGATCCGGTTGTTGATTAAATACCGGCAATCCCCTGAATGAAAAAAGTAAATCTCATACTCATGATGTGAGTGAAAGTTGAATGGGTGCGCCTCCACCCCATGCACTCGGTAAAAGGAATTGATCCAATCCCCCATAGGCTGGCCTGGATAAAAAGATGGTAGATGATCATTCATTACACTAAACACCTCGCAAAGTAAGCGCTATCAATTCATTACTTTCCCTACGTTTATTTTATCGGAGCCATATTAAAAAAGCATTCTCCTAAAAGGCTGAATAATTCTTTATTTTTGACTGATATTGCTTTTTGCAAAATATTATCAGGCAAATGCTATCTTTCTTGCACGAAAGCACCAGGGAATATCCTGATGCTTTCGAATTCACTCTTGAAGCCTGCTTCAACACCTTGTTTCGCCCTTATTTCCCAGACAACTTCGGATGTGCACTCACCTTATTTCTTATAGTGGAAATCAGGAATTTCCGTCCAGCGCCTGCGTAACTCATGAGCAGCATGCTTCGGTTTTCGCTCACGGGTAAAGACTCCTTTTTTATTGCCTTGGACACGCATGATCCCTTGACTCGTTGCGAAGTCCGCGAAGTTCCAAACTTGTTCGCCGATAAAGTTATTGAATTCATCAAAAACTTCATGATTGGCTTTTAAATATTCCACTTGGTATTCTTCGGTGAACATGACCGGATCTACATCATGGAAACCGGCCACTGTATCCGCTCCATACTCCGTCATCATAATTGGCTTTTCGGGACATCTTGCATTCCAGCCGTCAAATTCCTCACGCAGCTTCGCTTTTGCCGAATCAAGGTCCCCGCCGTCAATATACCAGCCGTAATAGCGATTTAATGCAAGGACGTCAATCAATTCAGCAACTTTGTCGGTTTTTGGCGTTGCACCTAGATGAGTAACGATTGTAACTGGCCTTCTTTGCGGGTCCAACTCCTTCGTTAAGTCGACTAACGGTTTAAAATATTCATATGCCCCCTCTTCCTCTGAAGCAGGTTCATTCGCGATACTCCACATTACGACTGAAGGATGATTCTTATCGCGTTCTATCAGCTCTCTCATAACGTCTTGATGATGCTCGAACGTTTTGATTGCTTGCCATGTGCTTTTCTTATTTGTTTGTCCGTTCAGTACTGACATAAAGTTCAAATGGACACCAACGGCCGTCGATTCATCAATGACAACGATGCCTTCACGGTCGGCAAGACGCATCAATTCTTCAGAATAAGGATAATGGGAGGTCCGGAATGAATTGGCGCCCATCCATTTCATTAGCTTGAAATCCATTACATTTCCTGCTTCATTGAACCCCCTGCCATGGATCGGTGTATCTTCATGCTTACCAAAGCCTTTAAAATAAAAGGGCTTGTCGTTGATGAGGAATTTCCCATTTTGCACCTCAACTGTCCTGATCCCAAAGGGCTGTTCATATTGATCTACCATTTCTCCATCTTCGGATAGTTCTATATTCAACGTATATAAATAGGCATTCAACGGCTCCCAAAGCTTCGCATCCTTGATCATGATTGCATTTGAGGCACCAGCTGCCGTGCCAACAACTTCACCTGACTCATCCATCACGCTGACATTAATCTCCGATTTCCCTGCTGTCTTTACTGTATAGCTTACTTTTCCACTCACTTCTGTCACTATCGTTACATCTTTAATGTACGTGCGAGGTGTTGTATAGATCTTTACCGGACGTTGCAGACCAGCGTAGTTGAAAAAGTCGAAATTAGGCATATTGCGGATTACTTTTCCGATGCCAGCAACTTCTTTTTCCGAATAAGTTCCGACCGGCAGTGTGGTATGGTCGACAACATTGTTTACGGCGACCGTCAGCCGGTTTTTCCCAGGGGTTAAAAAGGGATTGATTTCTGCTTCAAACGGGAGGAATCCGCCTTTATGTTCAATTGCCAGCTCTCCATTTACATATACCTTTGCAACATGTGTTGCCGAACCGAATCTTACTATAATACGCTCCGACGCAAGGGAGACCGGTAAGGTAAATTCACGTTCATACCAGACCCAGCCAACGTGATTACGGATTTCACCTGTAACTCCTACATCATTGAAGGAAGCAGGGACGGCCATCGTCATTGTACCCAATAATTTTTCGTCTTTCCAATCTTCATGGAAGCCCGGATCCAATTTAAAGTTCCAAACTCCATTAAGGTCGATGAGGTTTCTCGTCTCGGTTACGATTGGGTATAACATTTCCAACACTCCTTTGTCATAAAAAACAATATTCTTAAACTCCCGCGATCAATTAAATAATCCAACAAAGAGGAAAAACATCGCTATGTTTTTACCGTTTCGTAAAATATTTTTCGGCATTGTAATAACCGATATTCCTGACCATTCGTTCACGCAGCTCTTTATCATCCGGCATCAGTCCTCGCTCCGTCCAATCTCCTAGGATGTTGCAAAGAATCCTACGGAAATAATCATGGCGGGCATAAGAAAGGAAGCTTCGGGAATCAGTCAGCATACCAATAAAGTGGCTCAGGAGTCCGACATTCGCCAGTTCCTTCATTTGTTTCTCCATTCCATCTATGTGGTCATTAAACCACCAGCCTGACCCAAATTGTACCTTTCCGGCAATTCCTTCTTCACAGAAGTTCCCGACCATTCCTGCAAGAATCGGATTATCTTTTGGGTTTAAGTTGAATAATACGGTTCTTGGCAGTGCCTCCTCTTGATCAAGTGCATCAAGAAAACGGGATAACCCTTCCGCCAAATTGGCCTCGCCGATCGAGTCGAACCCGCTGTCGGTGCCAACCCGTTCTTTCATCTTCGTGTTGTTATTCCTCATCGCCCCCATATGCAGCTGCATGACCCACTGCTTTTGGGCATACATTTTCCCGAGCTCCTTCATTAAGAAGGATCGGTAAGCATCCAGCTCTTCCGTTGATAGCTGCTGGCCATTCAACCTCTTCTTCAGGATGATATCCGCTTCTTCTTTAGTGGTATCTACATATACCATTTTCTGAATATCATGATCCGATCCCCTTCCACCGTTTTCATGAAAATGGTGGACCCGATGCTTAAGCGCATTTATTAGGTTTTCTATTGAATTCACTTCAATGTTCGTTACTTTTTCCAGTTTTTTAATCCAGCTATTAAAATCAGGACGCTCCACGAATAGCGCCCCGTCAGGACGGAAAGTTGGAGCAATGGTTATATGAAAGGAATCATCCTTATTCAAAGACTGATGAAATTCAAGCTCCGAGACAGGATCATCCGTCGTCCCGATAAATGTAACGTTTGATTTTTCGATAAATGACCTGGGCCTGAACTCTTGCCTGGAAAGCTTGTCATTACACTCATCATAAATTTCACGTGCAGTTTTTGGACTCAGGACTTTTTCGATGCCAAAAAATATTTTCAGCTCCATATGTGCCCAATGATAAAGGGGATTCCCCACTAAGTGAGGCATCGTTTCCGCCCATGCAGCAAACTTTTCCCAATCGCTGCAATCACCCGTAATATACCGCTCGCCGATACCATGCATGCGCATAGCACGCCATTTATAATGATCACCACCTAGCCACAATTGCGTAATGCTTTCATACGGTTTATTTTCCCACACCTCTTGTGGGGACAGGTGACAGTGAAAATCAAAAATAGGCAAATCCACACCGGCATTTTTGTACAATTCAATGGCAGTGTCCGTATTTAACAAGAAATGTTCATTCAAAAAGGCTTTCATATATTTCCCTCCTGATCAGTTTATAGGTGTTCAAGCATCCATTTACCTGTAAGCCCTTTCATTTCCAAGCTTTTGATTATTTAATTCGTTTACTAAACTAATTAAATATATGAATAACTTATCATTTTTTGACTTTTCCGTCAATTAACTCTTTCTGAATGGGCGCTAATCTATTCGTAGATGACATTAGTGAAACTGTTATAATGGTTATATATCCAAAAGTTGTTGCCAAAATGGGAGGATTTTTATGATAACCGGTGATGCAGCATATATCAAAAAGATCAATCGCGCATTGATTATTAAGGAAATAATAAAGGAAGGCATGATATCGAGGGCCGATTTGTCCAAGGCTACGGATTTAACAAGGGCCACCATCTCAGCACAGGTTGCAGACTTATTGGAAGAAGATTTAATTGTGGAAACACAACTGGAATATACCGGCGTCGGCCGAAAACCCATCATGCTCTCCTTAAACGGCCAAGCAGGATATGCTATCGGGATCGACATTGACTATGGGCGGATTTCCTTCACTTTAAGCGATCTCCTGGGGAATTGTATCACCTCCTCCATCAAAGAATTATCGACGACGGAGTATTCGGAGGTTCTTCAAGTGGTGATTGAAACGATTAAGCAGCTCAAAGCGACCTATGCTGACAGTCGCTATGGCATCGTCGGGGTCGTCATTGCCATTCACGGCCTTGTAGGAAAAGATGAAATCATTCACTATGTCCCGCGCTTCAAATGGCATGATATCGATTTGAAAAGTGCGATTGAAACAGCATGTCAAATGGATGTGCATCTAGAGAACAATGCTAATTTAAGTGCTTTTGCCGAGCGGATATTCGTGCATCATGAAGCGAACAATCTGCTAAGCACAACATTTCATTCCGGAATTGGCCTTGGAATGATGATGAAGGATGATTTTTTTCGTGGACATGATGGATTCGCTGGGGAAATCGGCCATATGATCATTGTTCCGGACGGCAAACCGTGCAATTGCGGCAATAAAGGCTGCTGGGAGAAATATGCTTCAGAGTCGAGTATATTTGAATTTTTATCACAAGAAAAACAAATTCCCCATTTAACATATGAGCATATCCAACAAATGATTGATGAAGGGGATGAAACGGTACATAAGGTTATGGAACGATTCATTTACTATATATCCATTGGCATAAACAACCTCATCAACATGTATAATCCAGATGTACTCGTATTGGACAGCGAGCTGCTGCGAATATATCCTGATTCCATAAGCAAAATCAGCAATAATCTTACCTCCTCCATTAGCCATTACCGTGAAATCACTTTATCGGCAATGGGCAAAAAATCCTGTGTCATGGGTGCATGTGCCTTGGCAATTAAAAAATTCCTTGATGTTCCGATCCTGAATCTATCTTACGAAATCAGCCAGCAGAATAAGTCCTGAAAAAAACTCCCCTTTCGATGTTGCCAAAAAGGGGAGTTTTTCATTATTCCATACTGCTTCTTCTCTCAGCCAAGTCTTCAGCCAATTGGAGGGTCCTTTTTTTGTTCAATGGATAAAGGAAGGCCAATATCAAGAAAACAATGATATAGATCACCGAGGGAACCAATGTTGCCAATGCATGGATTCCATCAAGTGCTTGCTGTGTTTGTGCTTCGCGTGTTGCATCGTAACCGACCATCGCTATTGCAAAACCGCCGATTCCTCCTGCAATCGCCTGCCCTACTTTACGAGCGAAGGAATAGATCGAATATACGGTTCCATCTTCGCGAAGCCCCGTCAAATATTCATGATAATCGATTACATCCGTTACAAAGGCCCACACCACGATATTAAAGAAGCCAAACCCAAACATCCCTATTGCAGATATGATGATGAATTGCACCGCAGAGAGATTCGGCAAGAAATACAAAAGGCCATATACTACACCCGCAAGCAGCATTCCTATGGACGCCGTTTCTTTTTTACCGAACTTTGCCACGCATGGTTTTGCTATCGGCATGGCCACGAATACTGCAGCTGTTTGAACGAAACCTATAATGCTCAGGGCCCATGCATTGCTGAAATAATCTTTAAATAAGTAAACATTGATGGCTCCTATCAGCATCGTACAGATCATGAAAATCAAAGATGCCACAAGGATCGACAATAAGGGTCTGTTTTTGACTATTCCTTTTACGGACTTTTTTATGGAAGTTTTTTGCGTTTGATTAGTAGGGGCACTTACCCGCTCGGTCGATAATTTATAACAGGCCATATAACAAGAGATGGAGAGAATGCCAAAAATGATGGCTCCAAGCAGAAAACGATTAGGGTCTGCCTTGTTATCAACGAAAAGGATCAATGGTCCCGCTACGTTAATGATCAAACCGGCCAGCGTTGCACCCATTGTCCTGAAGGTGGATAACGATGTGCGCTCGACAGGGTCGCTTGTTATGACCGAAGCCATCGAGCCGTATGGAATGTTAACCGTGCTATACAAAGTTCCCCACACAATGTAGGTGACAAAGGCCCAAGCCAGATAAAAACCATCCGACATGCCTGGGATCTTCACAAACATCAATATTCCAGATACGACTAAGGGGAAAGACATCCGGAAAATCCAAGGTTTGAATTTCCCTTGCCTGCCTGGCTTTCTTGTATCAATGAAACGACCCCAAGTAACATCAGCAACCGCATCCCATAGCCGCGCTATCAAAAAAAGGATACCTACCGTTGCAGCACTGATATGAAAAATATCAGTATAATAAACCATTAAAAAGGAGCTTACTAAGATAAAGAAAAAATCGTTTCCAAAATCCCCGAATAAGTAGCCCATCTTATCATTCATTCCGAATTTTCTGACTTCACCAGTCACAGCATCTTTGCCAACGGATTCCAACCTTTCTAATTGACCCATTTCCATCCCCCCATACCAATAGAAATTACTGATTCATCAGGTTTTTTGTCTTGGAAGAAATAATCATGTATGGTGTAACCTAATAAAGCACCTTGCCATCCCTTTCTTTGAAAGCCCTTACAATTAAACGAAAACTTTTTAATTAGTTTAGTAAACTAACCAAATATTTCTATAATTAGAATATCACCTGACTTTTCGTCCGTCAATACGTTTTGTAAGCGTAGACATTAAATATTTTGAATATTACGATTTATCACTGGTTATGGAACGAAAAGGTACCGTGAAACATATCAAACCAAGGTGAGCCGCTGAAAAAGTGGCTCACCTTGGTTTATCTAGGTTTTTGTCTCTTCTTCATTTCCCTCTCTCATCCAATCCATCATTCAGCATTTTCACTTGATGGCGGAAATAAAGATAAAAAATAATCCAGATGATCCCATAGAAAGGCAGGAAAATCGCTATTCCAGTCATTAATCCTTTAAAAGAGAAGGGAATCCAGCCGACAAAAAAGGAGAGCAGGAAATAAAGTACGGTGACAGTGAAGAAGTGCATGACGGTCTGAAATAATAAGCTCCATTTTTCGACCTCGAAAATGATGGTTGCCGTGCTGAAAAACCAGCCACATAATAGGCAGCCTATCGCATTTTTCACAAAGAGGTCACTTTCCAAAGCATGAACCCCTCCAAAGCCGATGACGCCAAAACATATCAGCACCATGACAAGCGCTCCAAAGCAAATCCCAACAAAGCTTCGGACCAATAGTGTTTTCATCATAATCCCTTCCTTTTCCATTGAAATGCTTTCTTGATTCCTTGAACATAGTGCCGTGAAACATATTCCTTCTCCCCTGAGCGAAAATATACACATAATGTTCCATTGAAGGACGCCTCGAATCTGCTTAACTCATCTAAGTTGGCAATCACTGACTTGGACAACCTCACAAACTGGTTACTTGGAAGTTCTCTTTCAAGCTCGTATAATCTTTCTCTCATTTCGAAAGTCCCTTGTTTTGTCCGTATCATAATTGAATCCTGTTCGGTGAACAAGCAGATGATTTCCTCCGCCCGGAATACATGCTGCATGTCTTCCTTCCTACCAACAAAATACGGCCTTTTCCTTTCTTTTAAGCGCTCCATCAATTGCTCCACTTCCTCATTCCAAGCATTGTTGCGGATAAGCACTTCTATCGCCTTGACCTCCTCATCTATCTCTACCTTTATCTTCATATGTGGTGCCTCCCTTTAGCTTATAGTTAAAGTATATTGAGAAATCGAAAAGTTAGTTTCTATTTTCCATTAACAGGGAATTTTTGAACCTTAACCGGCTTGAAATGAGCACTTACATACACTAAATAACCGTCCAAAAAGTTGGACGGTCCCCTAAATCATTCAATATAAAAGCGTTCATGCGTGAATCGTAAGGCTTCACCTTGCGCTACCCTTTAGTTGTAAAAGTGCTTGGCATTACGACTGCAACAACCTCTCCGCGAGCGCAAATTGTATCATTTGCAAATACTTCGGTTTCGATTCTCCATTTCTTCGGGTGTATCTCATGAATGGTGCCAACGGCCATTAATCGAACATCGTTTGGGGTTGGCCTTACGAACTCCACATTTAATGAAGCTGTCACAAACCTTGGTGGCTCGGTCCCGTCTCCTATATCATGGCCGTTTTTCCGATGCAGTGCCAAAGCAGCCGAACCAGTTCCATGACAGTCAATTAGCGAGGCAATCACGCCACCGTATACAAACCCGGGAATGGCCATATGCTCCTGAAGCGGCCGATATATCGTCCTGGTATGCTCGCCATGCCAGCCTGTCCGAAAATGATGGCCTTTTTCATTTAAACGGCCACATCCGTAACACCAGGCAAAGTCGTCGGGATATTCATCTTGAATCGCTTTTTGCACAGTCTCCTCCATCATTTCTTCCCCCTTAATAATAGGTGAACCAGTAAAGCCATACTTCCTGTAGAATGGCAATGAACTTAACTGGGACGCACGCCATAAAGCTTCAATTCATGTGCAATTCCCTGTTGTGTTTATCCGTTTTATATAGCATCTTCTAAAAGTCTCCGTTTAGGGCCAATCCACAACCATCGCTTTTTTGATCCGCATCTATCAACTCTACATATATTCTATTTCTTCAGATAATTATCCTGCCGACAAAATCCACCTCTTTTCCAGATTGGAACGGAATCGATATCAGTAAAATAAAAGGAAAACCTTCTTGAAATGAACAGACTTTATAAATCAGCAGCAAAATCCACTATTATCCTATCTAGCTAGTCCAAACCCTAACGAAAAAAATTCATACTATATGAAAAAGGAATTATCCCATCAAGGAGGGGCAACCTTACATGATACCCATAGACGATTGTCAATTATTGATTTCATGCTGCAATCAAAAAGGCGGTCTTTATTTAGTCGATATAAAACAGCAACAATATGAAATGAAAAAGGTGTTAGACGTTGGATGCACAGGTATTACAAAATACGGCAGCTCTTTTGTCGTAATCTCAAATTTGCATGGAATCTTTATTTTGGATGAAAACTTAAAGGTCATAAAAAATAAACCTTTATCTACAGAGTTAGATTTACATGGCATCGCCATAGACAACGACAAAGCTTATATTGTTGAAACTAAAACTAACTCAATTGGTATTTATAACATAAAAAATGACTTGGAAAGAATCGATGAAATTAGATTTTCACCGGAAAATGACGATGTTTCCCACGTCAACGATTTGTATATAGTAAATGAAACGTTATATGTATCCATGTTCTCGAATCCCCCAAAGAAAAAATTGACCTCTTTCGCAAGCTATTTCCCTCATAAAACAATCCCCAGAGGCGTGATTCTGGAATACTCTTTAGGGGAAAGAAAAGTGGTTAACATTTGTCATGATAAATTATTTCAACCTCACAGTGTATTACATCATGATAATAATCTGTATTATTGTGTTTCAGGTGAATTCCTGGTAAAGAGGAATGAAGAAGAAATTTTTAAATGCCTTGGGTATACTCGCGGTTTAGCAGTTAAAAATCAAATGATGGTTATCGGCCAAAGTGAGAGTAGACATATACCGATTTTATTAACAAAACATACGAACGTATTACTGGACTGCGGGATTTATGTTCATGATATCTCTTCGAAGCTTTCCTCGTTTATCCATATACCGTCTGAAGAAATTTATGGGATTTTGGTGATTTGAATATAATACTGACTGTGGACAAACTTTCGCTAGAAATCTGGTTAGCCCACAGTTCTTTTGATGGATTGTAAGGATTCGAACAGGGAAGATACACAGGACACTCCATTCCTGGAACCTCACCTCTATATTTTACGGAAAGGAACGAAAGCTGCTTTATTCAAGAACATAATGGAAAACCCATTCCTCGCCGGCTTCCCCGGTAAATCTGTTGCCCTTATCAACGAAACCGGCTTTCACGTATAAGTTTATTGCTGGAACATTCGTATGATGCACCGTGAGAATGATCTCATTTTTATCCGGATGCTCTCGTGTTATTAACTCCGGCAATTTTTTCAAAGCTTCAAATGCCAGCCCCTTTTTCTGGTGGCGTGAATCCAAGGAGAATGATTTAAGGAGAATGGCGTTCTCATTTCTTGTATATTGATTTCCCTCCTTATCGGTATATAGGGCAAAACACCCTACCAAATCATCATTCAACCAGATCATCTTCGGAAGATTATACTTATCCCGCCTGAAGTCTTCAATGACTTTCAAGGGCAGCGATGTATAGATTGCTTGTTCCAAGGGCAAACAATAATCGTTCAGCGCTGCAAGATCTTTTTCCCTGAAAGGCCTTATCTCTAGCCCCGTTCCCATAAAATCACCACCACATCCACATTTAATATTTGACCATTTTATATTACTATATATTAACAGTAACATTATCCAACCCGAACAATGAATTTCCTGAGAACCTACTCACAAACAAAAGAATGGAATTGAAGGCACAGGTCTTCCAAAGCCATTGCTTAGAGTGGAAAGCAACGGTCATTGCGAGAATGGGCAAACTCCTTGGAGTTTACTTACAGTCAAAAGAGGAATGGCTTAATGCCACTCCTCTTCTATATGACCCGATGTATATCACTCAGCAGCTGATAACTCACTTTCCGTTACCCACTGATGGTTCTTCACTGTCTCTCCTCCCGAAGCCGGTGTGAAATCAACCATGTACACTGTCGTATTTTCTGCCGTTTCGATATGAGCGACCGCGCCATCCATCCCTTTCATATGAGAAGCCTTCAATATTACCTCCGCTCCCGGTTCATACGTTTTCTCGCCTGCACCTTTAATCTCTTCTTGAATGATCCATTTATGATTTTCGACCTTTTTCCCGCCGGTTGTAGGTGTATACGACACAGCGTAAGCCGTCGTATCATAAGCGCCCACTATCGTTGCTTTTGCACCCTTCATGCTTTCCATATGCCCGGTTTTGATAATTACTTGACTGCCAACTTCATAAGTAGGATTTTCTTCAGTTTTTAATCCTTCAGGAACATCCCCTGATCCAGAATGGTCCATGTCCATATCGTTATGGTCCACCTCTTCTTTATGTTCCGTTCCTTTATTTTCACTGTTGTTGGAACATGCACCAAGGACTAAGAGCAGAGCTGCCAATAACGATAAAACGATCGGCATTTTTGTTTTTGCATTCAGCATGATAAAACCTCCTTAAGTATTTACATGAAATCGTACCAATTAAATATGCAGAAATTATGGAGCGCACTCGTGATGAGAAAATGAAGCCAAACATCTTGTTATACTTCTAGTTTTCCCCTTATATGAATTTTTCCAGACATATTTCTCATGAAATCCAGTTAAATGAAGACGAATTTCCCTTTTTCACAATAGAAAAATCGTCTCGCTGTTTAAACGTCAATCTTGCTGATTTTTGCTAACATTGTAATAGAATTCTCTCTTTCTCTTCAGCCACGCTATTATTCACTCAGAACAGGAGGACAGGCATCATATTAAGACCTTGTGTGAGTGGATTATGCAAACGCAATTTGATAAGGCTATGGGCTCTAAAATATCATTTTGAGCTTGCTCTAGATGTATGCAACTTATGATAATCTAAGATTATCCAGATTAACTAATTAACCAGTACCTAATATTAAGAAAGTAGGAGGAATATGAATAAAAAACGCATTGCTTTAGGTATCAGCATTTTATTGATAGGAGGTTTAGTTTTTACTTATTTTTCAGCATATTCAGAGAAATTAACAACATCTACAAACCTTTCCAACGAGTCCATTGGAGGTGTGAAAATCCACGAAAGTATAAATAATAGTCGTTTTATAACACAGTATGACAAACGATTAAGTAAAGAAGATAATGACTTATATGATTATTACCATTGGAAAGGCGGATTAGAAACTGCTTCTATTAATTCTGGTAAAGATAAAGGTTCAATAATGCGGTTAATCATAACTGGTACGGATAAAAAAACATATGATAATCCTCTCCACACCGCAAAAGGAATTAAATTAGGTGATACAAAAGAAAAAGTTCTTTCTTTATATGGAAACAAATATTACAAAAGTAATGAGCAAGGAGCTGATATCATCGGATATATTGACCACAATCAAGAGATAACTTTAGAGTTTTGGTGTATCAATAGTGGTAAAGTGGCTGAAATTCGGTTAGATGATTCAAGTGTTAACTAAAAGCAATGCCATTGCTGCATGTAAAGATTGTTAAGATACAAGATACAGGGGGTTCTGTCTCATTTTGATTATCCACCTAAATTTGGTACTTGCTGTCATACTTATTAACGGGAAAATAAACAACACTAATCTTTAACAGAGCCCAAATATTAGAAACAATGTTTCGATTCCAAATCTGGGGATCCCCATTCTTCCGGATAGAATGGGTGCAAAAAAAAAAGGACTGAACTCAGTCCTTCCAGTGTTTAGACAAAAGGGGTTCGGAAATATAAATTCCGAACCCCTTTTGAAATTCTCTTCGAATGTTCGCCTGAATTTTAAGATACGTGCCCCCTGTATGCGGCCGCGTGGAATGAATAGGCAAACTGTTTTGTACTTTCTTTTATTTCTTTGATTTCGTTCTTATCCAATTTATCCGGTGGAAAAGGCTTCTATCTATTAATTAAAACAAAGTTGATTGGAGCGGGTGCTCGAGACTCCTGCAGGAAAAGCGTGTCTAGGGGAGACACCGTAGGTGCAAAGCGCCGAAGAGGCTTCCCGACCGCCCGGGGAAAGCGAGTGCCTGGAATGGAAATCAACGGCCACATTGTACAACTCATAAAAATAGACAAACTCGATTTTCATCGAGTTTGTCTACAGTCTGAAGGGACTAAATTCAGTCCTTCTTGCTTGACAGTGGTCGTAATGGTTCCTTACGTCACGTCCATATACTTATCCGGACCCTCTATTCAGAGGCTTGCGATTGCTCGATCTTTTTTGTGATATGCGCAAGATTCATGGACGAATGCTGTTTATAATCCCTGCCGATCGACTTGAATAATCCCTTCGCTATGCCCACCAATAAAATACTGATATGCTCGTTCGCTATCACCGATTTATATGGTAGCCTTGAATCAGCTTGGGCCCCGCCAATTTTATCTGCCATTTCTTTAATGAAGTCGATGACGGTCACTTCATGAAGTTTTCCTTCCATGCTCGTTTTAAAGATGACTTGATTTCTCCAGGATACTAAGTCGATTCTCTGTTTAGAATAGTCGAAGAGTTCTTCAGGAACTTCTGCAAGACCCGTTTTGCTGATTTGAATGCCGCCCTTCACAGGATACAATTTAGGATGAGGATTGATTTTCTTTATTAAAGATTGATCTATCGTGACTTTTTCCCTTTTTATTCGCGTATGCCTCGTTTCACCTAGCATCAGTTTTAGCTGGACGGCGATTACATGATTGAATTCTTCCAATTCAAAGAGTTCAACCAACATTACGCTATATTCCAATATTGAGATTGCTTCATCGAATTTTCGTTTCATGCCTGCATTCGATCTGGAGAATACCAACCTATTGTTTCTTTCCATGAACGCTCCCCCTATCTTTCGTACCATCTATCTCTATCACGCTTTTATTGCCGCTAGCTCTTCTGTTTCTTCATTCACCTAGTGAATGGGACAAAGCTGAGGTTCCTCTAATTTAATTCTCACCTTAGTTTTACGATTGAATATTCATCCACTAAAAGGACCGGCAAGTATCCTCGACAGTCTTAGTCAGCGTGGATCGTGACTCCATTGCTGCTATCTATCAAAGTGTTGTTTCAGCAGCTCTTTGAATCGTTTGCCATCTATGTCTTCTCTCGTCACTTTTCCATCAGCCCATTGTGTAAAGGATGTATCCGTTAAAGTGATGTTCCCGCTGTTTGTCAGACAGGTAATCAAAGGATGCTTGTTAAAAGGCGATTGGGGATTTTCCTTGATGATCGTTTGAACCTCATTGAGTTCGGCTACATTTTCTACCGGATTGGAGGAATCGAAAGCATACCCTATTTTCCAATCAGGATCTTTATATTTCAGCTTCAGCTCAAGAATATGATTTCCATGTTCGGTATTTTCCTTTTTTACCCTAAATTCGCCGTTTTGGGAAATGACGGTTTCCCCAGTCAATGGAACTGGTTTTAGCGGCAGATTTCCTCCAAATCCCGTATCAACTAAATACGTTTCGCCGTCATGCTTCAAGAGTATGGCGACATGAGTCCTTCCGATTGTCATCCATCCTTGATTGTAGATGACGCCCCGGACCAAGGATACTTCGAAGCCATTTTCGATCAAGAAGAAATAAAGGGCTGCATTCAATTCATAGCAAACTCCCCCTTCGTTTCTTACAAGGACTTTATTAATGATATTCTCTCTGGTGATGTCATGAAGATTGGAAGTGATGATAGATAAGTTTTCGAAAGGAATCGTTTTTCCTGTCTTTTCAAGAATATCATCCAATCCTTCAAACGCCAGTTTCTTCTCTCCCTTGATGCCTATTCGTTTCCTGAATAATGCATTCAGATCACCCATGCCGGTTCCTCCCTTAAGTCAGCAATGCTCAAGCGTTTATGCTTTTTAAATATTATTAGCTTCGCCATCATTTCATTCAAGGAAACTTCCTTCATATATCAGTGATTATATCAGATTCCCATGAGTGAAGGTCTCCGCCATCCTTGCAGGAATCATTCATTTACCTTCAAAATGATTTTACCTACGTTCTTATTCGCCTCCATATGTTCATGGGCCTTTTGAATTTCAACAAAAGGAAAAACGCGATCCACGATTGGCCTCATTTCATTTTCTAGGAACAATGGCATCACTCTCGAAACGAACTCCTCGGTCAACTCTTTTTTATACGCATCGTCCCTAGGAGTCAATAAAGTGCCTTTTATTTGCACCCTTTTTAACAGAAGTTCCATAAGGTTCACTTTTTCCACAACAGTTCCGCCAAGGATTCCGATCAATACCCAGCGTCCATCGGTATTGATGCTCTTAAGGTTTTTCTCCCAATAAGAAGCACCGATGAAATCGAGAATAACATCCGCTCCCAGATTATTGGTTGCCCTCAGCACTTCTTCATCGAAAGCTTGTTCTTTATAGTTAATGCATATGTCTGCTCCCAGTGAGCGGCAGAAATCCAATTTTCCCTTTGACCCTGCAGTGGTGATGATTGTTGCTTTTGTCAATTTCTTAGCCAGTTGAATGGCTGCCGTGCCGACACCGCTTCCGCCTGCGTGAATCAATACGGTATCTTCATCGGTTAACCCGCCTAACCAAAATAAAGTTTGGTAAGCGGTCAAGAATACTTCGGGAATAGCTGCCGCCTCTTCAAATGATAGGTTATCCGGTATTTTCATTGCCCTGTCTGCCGGCATCACAGCATATTCTGCATAACCGCCGCCATTCACAAGCCCCATTACCCTCGTCCCTAACTCTATGTTTGCCCCTGCACCTTTTTCCACTACTTCTCCAGATACCTCAATCCCTAATATTGGGTTGCCCATGTATCCCGATTTACCTTCCCGTGAAACGATATCGGTCCTATTGATTGCAGATGCTTTCACCTTTATTAAAATTTCTCCGTTTTCGACCTTAGGCATTGAAAGATCTTGAAACTGCAACTGCTCTGGGCCACCCGGTTTTTTTACCACTACAGCTTTCATGCATCCCACTCCCTTATGATTAAATGGCTTTTCTCCTTTAAAATGGTTTGTCTTGAAGATGGAAACTATGCTACTCCAAAATATATCCACACGCAAATGATTCGGTCCGGTCCTACCAGGATCAAACCATGAAGATGCCGTTCTATACGTCTCCATAAATATTGAAGCATAAAAGGTCCCTTTACCCTGTCTATTACTTACAAAACAGGGTAAAGTAAAAGAACCATATTAAGGAAATTGGTACACGATAAAGAAATTTCATTAACAAAGGAGGATAACCATATGGAATTCAAACCGAGGAATCAAAAGGATCATTCCATTGCCGAAATACGCTATGCTTATTCGGCCCGCAATTTATGGTCCGGCATTCTTTTTGGCATCGGGCTGATCGCCTTCATCGATGAGGCCATCTTCCATCAACTATTACACTGGCATCACTTCTATGACAAATCCACGTCCAGTATTGGGTTGGTCTCGGACGGCTTGTTTCATGCCCTCAGTTGGTTCGCAACGGTAGGGTCTTTGTTCATGTTTGCCGATCTTCGCCGCCGAAAAGGATTATGGCTGAAAAGGTGGGCCGGGGGCGTATTGCTTGGGGCAGGCTTCTTTCAATTGTATGACGGCATCGTCCAGCACAAGCTCATGCATCTCCATCAGATTCGTTACAATGTCGATATTCGCCCTTATGACTTGATTTGGAACGTGGCAGCGTCGGCAATGATTTTGTTCGGCATTGTCTTGATCATCCGGACACGGCGCAGCTTACTTAATGTGAAAGCGGACAACCATCATGCACAGTGACGGACATCTTCATGATGGCGGCGCTTGGTTTGAACCGATGCTGTGGGGATCATTCGCACTAGTTATCTTGATATATATAGGAGCTGCTATATATTCAGGACGCCAATATAAAAAATGGCCATTATCGCGCACGTTGTTTTGGATTCTTGGCGTCATGAGTGCAGCCTCTGCAATAGTCGGCCCCATAGCCGATCGGGCACATATGGACTTTACAGCACACATGGTCGGCCATTTATTGCTTGGAATGCTTGCACCCATTCTCTTGGTACTCGCCGCCCCCATTACACTTGCTCTTAGAACATTGGATGTGCAATCGGCCCGCCGCCTATCTAGATTGTTGAAAAGCTGGCCATTGCGGATTTTAAGCAATCCCATCTCTGCCTCCATTCTCAATATTGGCGGGCTATGGATCCTCTATACGACTGGACTGTATGGGGCGATGCAGCACAATATCACGCTGCACGCATTGGTGCATTTCCATGTATTCGCAGCGGGCTATTTATTCACTGCCTCAATGATTTACATCGATCCGGCGCCACACCCGCTCAGCTTCAAGTTCCGGATGATCGTGTTTGCCCTTTCATTGGCCGGACATGATATCCTTTCTAAATACATATATGCCCATCCACCAAGCGGAGTCATGAAGGAACAGGCAGAGAGTGGCGGAATGTTAATGTACTATGCAGGTGATGCCGTTGACCTTGTGCTTATCTGCATCCTTTGCTGCCAATGGTTCAAAGCCGCCCGTCCGAAGGAATCAATTGCCATTTAGCGACAAAAAGTTCATTAATAAACTCCGATGTTTCTTGATTAAGCAGGCTCCATTTAGCTCATACTAATTTTTGATGAATAAAACTTAGGATGGAGCTGAATGGAAAATGGAATTTGAAGCAAAGAATTCTACTGAAAATGCTCTTCATGATTATAAGGCTGGAATTGGTGCCTTTACGGAGAAAATGCCCGACCTTGCCGAGAAATTCAATTCCTTTACGGAAGAGTGCTTTAAAGAAGGTCAATTGACCAAAAAGGAAAAGCAGCTTATCGCATTGGGAATCAGTTTGTATTCACAAGACGAATACTGCATCATCTATCATACTAAAGGGTGCCTGGATCAAGGCTGTTCGGAACAGGAAATCCTTGAAGCCGTTGGTGTTACAGCGGCATTCGGTGGAGGTGCGACCATGAGTCAGGCAGTGACCCTCGTCCAGGAGTGCATCCAGGAAATCAATCAGATGAAACAATAATAAAGATAGGGATAGGACTGGTCCTATCCCTTTTCCTTTCCCAATGAAAAATCTCTACCAATGCAGACTTTCGATTAAGTGACATTTTATGCATTTTTGTATATAGTCTTTTTTTTCAAATTCATGCGTGCAATTTTCCCGAAGCATGTTCAGCTCTTTCTTCAGTTGCTCCAATTTTGCTTCCAGTACTTTCATTTCACCTTTTATTTGGATGACCCGATTCAGCGAATTCTGCCTCTCACCAATCATTGATAGATGGTTCCATCCGTTTTCCTGAACTCATTCGCTTTTTCTTTTAGTCCTTCGCCAATTACGGTTTCAAAACCGAGCCCCTTTTCTTTCGCTAAATCACGTATGTCCTGAGAAATTCTCATACTGCAGAATTTAGGTCCGCACATGGAGCAGAAGTGTGCCGTTTTGGCACCTTCAGCCGGCAGAGTTTCATCATGGTATTCGACAGCTCTTTCGGGATCGAGGGAAAGGTTGAATTGATCTCTCCACCGAAATTCGAACCTAGCCTTGGAGAGGGCATCGTCACGTTTTCGTGCATGCGGATGGCCCTTTGCAAGATCAGCTGCGTGGGCGGCAATTTTGTAAGTAATGACACCGACTCGAACATCTTCCTTGTTTGGTAGGCCCAGATGCTCTTTAGGTGTTACGTAACAGAGCATGGCCGTTCCAAACCAGCCAATCATCGCAGCACCAATCGCCGATGTAATGTGATCGTAGCCAGGAGCTATGTCTGTTGTCAAAGGCCCTAAAGTATAGAAAGGGGCTTCTTGACACACTTCCAGCTGCTTATCCATGTTTTCCTTGATCAAATGCATCGGCACATGTCCAGGACCTTCAACCATGACCTGAACATCATGCTTCCAAGCGATCTTCGTCAATTCCCCCAATGTTTCCAATTCTGCAAATTGTGCTTCATCGTTCGCATCTGCAATCGATCCGGGACGAAGCCCGTCTCCCAATGAGAATGAGATATCATATGCCTTCATGATTTTACAAATCTCTTCAAAATGAGTATAGAGAAAGCTTTCTTTGTGATGGGCCAGGCACCATTGAGCCATGATCGACCCACCCCTGGATACGATCCCCGTAACCCGCTTTGCTGTTAGGGGGATATACCGCAAAAGCACACCAGCATGTATGGTGAAGTAATCGACTCCCTGCTCAGCCTGCTCGATTAATGTGTCCCGAAAGACCTCCCAATTTAAATCTTCTGCAATTCCATTCACTTTTTCCAACGCTTGATAGATCGGGACCGTTCCAACTGGCACCGGCGAATTCCTGATGATCCATTCCCGTGTCGTATGGATATTCTTCCCTGTGGAAAGGTCCATGATGTTGTCTGCTCCCCACCTGGTAGCCCAAGTCATTTTCTCCACCTCGGCTTCAATCGATGAGCTGACGGCCGAGTTTCCAATATTGGCATTTATTTTCACGTGAAAATTACGTCCGATGATCATCGGCTCGCTTTCAGGATGATTAATATTTGCCGGAATGATCGCCCTTCCGCTCGCTACCTCTTCTCTCACGAACTCGGGGTCGACATTTTCCCTAATCGCGATGAACTCCATTTCGGGTGTAATGAGGCCTTTGCGTGCATAATGGAGCTGGGTAACATTTTTCCCCTGATTCGCCCGTAACGGATGCCGTTTCAATCCTGGAAAGATATCGGCATTGGATCGTGACCCTGTTTTTTTGTATCCATTATCCTCGGGTTTTATTTCCCGTCCATCATAGGCCTCGACATCTTCACGCTCCAGGACCCAGCTGCGTCTGATCGGGGCAAGGCCTTTATGAATATCCACCGGATATTCTGTATCCGTATAGGGACCGCTCGTGTCATACACCCGTAAAGGCGGATTTTCCTCCTCACCGAAGGTCCCGGTAGTCGGACTTAGCGTAATTTCACGCATTGGTACTTTAATATCCGGTCTGGATCCCTCTACATACACTTTTTTACTTCCTGCAAAACTGGACATAATCGAAACGTTCAAGTCGTTTACTGAATTACCCATCATGATTTCATTTCTCCTTTTTATTGATTTAAAAAGGACAAAATCCAATTCATTTTTCGCACGAAAAAGCCAGATCTCCGATTCAAGACCTGGCTGACGTTAGTATGACTACAGAAATGACCCCATGTTTCGTCATTGCTTAGTAGATTCTAACTTCCCCACGCTGGTATGAACCAGATCAGGTCCTGAGGGTTAAGAAGCTTTACGCGCTTCTCTCTCAGCCCAACGTTTATTGGACACCCCTAGTCTGAACATTATAATCGAACACAGGGTAACTATATCTCACCCGTTTCATTCTGTAAATCATTTTAAAGTCCTAATATTTCCATCATCCACTCCATGAATCATTAAGCAATCAAGATCAATGACTTAATCTTCCAGGCTCTCAAGAATAGGGAAGATCTCCTTCAAATGCTTGATTTCATAGGTTGGAACCACCTCAGTCCGTTCCTTATCCTCGCGATTTATCCAGACCGACTTTATACCCACTCTCGATGCCCCGAGGATATCCGTCATTAAATTATCGCCGACCATCAATACATCATCTTTATCCAGCTCCATGATTTCCAAAGCATGCTCAAAAATGGAAGCATCCGGTTTACCGCGACCAAACGCTCCTGAGATGACGATTCGATCAAAATAAGGGACCAGTTCCGGTGTGATTTCAAGTTTGGTATTCTGCAGTTCTGGTGAACCATTCGTCAGCAAAAGTAATTTGTACTTCCCTTTCAATTCATCCAGAACTTGGAAGGATTCTTCGTAGATAAACGGTTTTTTACGCCTTTCCGCTGGAAAACGTTCTGCCAGTTCAAGGCCGAATTCAGGGTCATCGATACCTAATGACTTCAAACCCCTCGTCCAAGCTTCACTGCGATAAGCCGGTACAATCTCCGCCATCTTCCGAAATTCATCATGATCATCGTTAAAATTTCCCCACAGTCCTTCAAAAGGGTTGATTCCGATCATTTGTGTAAATGCATATGTATCGTAAGAAGAGTAAAGCTCACGCGCTTCCTTTCGCACCGCTTCCTCAAGCTCGCCGACATTTAAATCATATTTCTCCCTAGCCGCTTCGCATGTGGCAACAAAAGCCTCTTTCACGCTTTTCTGATCCCATAGTAACGTATCATCCAAATCAAAAAAAACTGCCTTAATCAAAATATCCGACCTCTTTCCCCATTATGGAATTCGCTAAAATTACATTAGTACAATCATAAACTACAATCATGGGGAAATGAATAATTATTCGGAAAATGACAATAACTTTCTACTTTTAGGGCTGAGAAGCTTAAATACTCTTTCATCACCTTTCGAAAACATACAGCCTTCCATTGCTGGCAAGCTTGAATTTTGGACCTCCGAACCCCCGTCTTATCAACTCTTTCCTTAAAAAGACCATAAGTGCGGCATGACTCACGATCAAGACATCCCTTTCCCCCTTCGCAAAGATCTCGTCCAATGCTTTATTGATCCTCCGCTTTGCACTCTTTATTTCCTCTCTCGTTTGCTTGTTCATGACAGAGCAGCAGCGAATCCAAATGGCCCAAAGGATGAACGGCAGCTTCAACTCCCCTTTTAGGGGCGGGGAAGGGATTTCCCGCAGTTCTTCCATAAAATGAATCGTGCCAGGAAAAATATGTTCCGCTGTCTTGACCGCTCTCGGCATATCGCTGCAATAGCATTCCTCCCACTCCGCCTGACCTAATGAAGTCGATCCATAAATGATATCCGCAGCATCATAGTCGATGAACCACTGCTTCATGTCATCCGCCGACACGGATTTCCCGGTCGGGAATTCATGCGCCACCTTAAAATGCCTTACCAACCCAATTTTCATATGTACTCCTCTTCATCATGCAAATTCTTTTATTGATTGATTCAGTATGTATTTTATATAACCAAGACAAATGCGTTGCCTCTATCTTCCCTGTAAAGTGTCCCGCTGTCATTTCTCGACTGAGCAAGACTTGATGATATTGCCGTGGACTTCTCTTCTTTAATACCCTTTCCGTCACTTTATCTAACAAAGGAGAAGATTTACAAATTCTTCAAGACTGGGTCGGAAGCAGCCTGAAAGGAGAAAATTCATCAAGAGAAGGAAAAAAGAGAAAGCATTTGCCTTCTCCATCGATCTATCAACCTATGAATTGAAGCTCGGTGATCGTACATCTTTTCCTGAATTTATATTTTCCGCTTAAATCACTGAATTGATAATCATTCAGGGCTTTTCCGAGCTGTTCCTTAAGCTTATCCACTGTGATTGAGGCATCCACTATCTCATTCCAATTTTCCTTGCCGATTATCTCATCGAACGGAATGACGGCCAGCACTTCATCATAGATCTCGATGCTTTGATCAATGCCAAAGCTGCCATAGATGCTTCCATTTTCATCTGCAAAGATATGCTCCGATTCCAATTCTTCCACCAGTACTTCAAGATACCCCTGCGATTTAACGGGCTTGATGGAAATCTCTGCCTCCGCCTTTACAGGCCCCAATCTCTTATCGACGATTTCCATCGTCAATTGAACGTGAATGGAAGGATACACTTGTTCAATCCCCTCACAAAGTTCCGCTGCCGAATTATATACCATCTAAAACACCCTCCTATTGTCACTAACATTATATAATACTTCTTTTCCTTACCAAAAACATTTATTCAAGCTCATTCGAAACCCTTTGTGCAACCTACCAAAAGCACATCCAATGATTTTCTTGCTGCTAATTCGCCGCCTATCTACGGTTGCTCACTAGGCCGTATCCGCTTTTTCACGCCAGCATTCACTACACACGGATATGCGGTCGGCAGTATGTCGGACATGAGCTGGAGCGCCTCATCTTCTAGTTCATGAAACTATGGGATGACCAACGGCATGAAGTTCCGAATATGCTCTAAGTAAATAAAAAAAGTCCAAATTCCCAGGACTTAAATGGAGGAATTGGACTTTTATCGTGACTATGGATTTGTTTCCTGAATTACGATCGCTGCTTCCAAAGCTTCATTGGGTTGTTTTGCCCTTCAGTTAATGGCATTTGTATCATCGAAAGTGAGCGTTCTGCTTTTGTCTTTTGCAAATCCTCATATATACTTTTAGATTTCCCTAGACCCACTTCTTCTGCCTCCTCGACTGAAGCACAATAAAAAACCTTCTTGATTCCGGCAAAGTACATTGCCGTTAGACACATCGGACAAGGCTCCCCACTTGCATACATGGTATAACCGGATAGATCATTCGTGTGAAGTTCCTCTTGGGCGCGCCGGATGGCAAGTAATTCCGCATGACCGCTAATATCATAAGTTTTATGCAGCTCATTGACGCCTTCAGATACAAGCTGGTTATTATTCACAAGTACTGCACCAAAAGGTTGACCACCCTCACGAACATTTCCTACCGCTAGTTCTACTGCTCGTTCCATGAATTTATCCATCTCAAAACCTCCATCAATGTTTTAATTAGGCTGTTTCCGCAGCTATTCACCCATGCGAAAACAGCCTTGATCAAAAGATCGGTAAAGTAATTATAGGGCAATGTCCATGACATTGCTTAATTTGAATATGGTTAAGGAGAATGAAAGTCCAATTAGCCATTTTCCTTTTTCTTGAATGAAAACAAAAAGGGAACGGAGAAATCCATTCCCTTTTTGACTAGCTGCTAGTCTTACTTCATTTAGTGAATTTTGGTTTAAGATCACCTTTATAAGGTTCATGTTCAACGAATACAGTTATGTCCTTGCCTTCATTGTCTTTTCCCATTCTTTTATACGTGAATTTTTTATTATTAAGTTCGGTAAGCTCAAGAGCGGCCCCATATTTATTTTCCCCAATTGAAACATGTGCTCTTATTTTATTTTCGTGTACAATAGCGAAGTAGCCATAATCGCCGCGGCTCTCTCCTGTTTCAGCATTGAAAAACTCATATTTATTGGTCTTGTCATTAAATTTTGCCAAGCTTATAAAATTCGCATTGGCCTTGGTGACATCATTACCGTCTTCATCTAATACCTTTGTTCCGTGCCAAAGCGTGCTACCTAAAATCTTATCTCCATCAACGTCCTTAACAATATCCCCAGTAGCAGTTTCCAACTGCTTGTCAGGGTCAGTGAAAGACAGCTCTTTTTCTTTATATGGAACATGTTCAACGAACACCTCTACATCTTTGCCATCAGCGTCTTTTCCCATTCTTTTATAAGTAAAAACATCTTTATCTATTTTTTCCATGTCAACCACTGCTTGATAATTCATTGATTCTGAAATTAATATTCTCTTCTTCCCATCATTAGTGATGAAGAATGTTCCTTTATCGCCACGACTTTCTCCTGTCTTTGCATCAAAAAATTCATATCTTCCTGACTTCGCATCATATTTAGCAAGGCCAATGAAATTAGCATTTTCTTTTGTTAAATCATTATTATCTTTGTCATACACTTTTGTACCCTGCCAATTTGTGCTACTAAGCGTGTTAGCCATTTCCTGACCTTTAGTTAACTTATCTTCCTTGTCCGTTTTCTTATCGGCTTGTTCTTGCTTCTGTTCATTATCATTTTCTTTTGTGTTAGTGTTGCAGCCTGTTAAGAATAATGTGAATCCAAGCGCTAATGATGTTATTGCTTTTGCTTTTTTGTTCATTTTCATTTCTCCTCATTTCTTAATTGTGGTGAATGTTAGAATGTCCTACTATCTAAACAGTAATTCATTACTGATTTTTTCATGGAAGCCTATAAAATCTGACTATCTTGCTCCCGCTGTCAACAACATCCTCCTTGTGTTCTGCCGCTTGAATTGATTGGGAGATGAAACGCACCGGATGCATTCAAAGAACCTTGTTGCCACTACTATCATGATAGTCCCCAGTTATAAACTGCCTCTAAATAAATTCTTAAAAAAAGATAAACTTATTCTTAAAACTTCTTTGTATGTCGCAACCGGAACTTCTTAAAGATAAACTTTGCTTCCTGTTCCAGCGATTTCGCTCATCATTTTATTTATCTCTCTTTCATTTACGATCCTATTGAAGTTCGGGACAACTCCAGTGGCATAATGCTCCCCGGTCATCCTAGTACTTACTCATATGTCTCCAGGTGTGACGCCAACTAAAAAAATCCAATGCATTAGCTGCATTGGATTTTTATCATCTATCATTATGGCTTTAACACCACTTTAATGCATTCGTCTTCATGATCGTTAAAGATTTGATAAGCTTCTCCCGCTTTTTCGAGAGGGACTCGATGGGATATGATTTCAGTAGGATCAAACTCCCCAGCCGTTATTTTGTCAAAAAGCATGGGCATATAATGAATGACCGGTGCTTGTCCCATTTTAATGTTGATGTTCCGTTCAAATAAATCGCCTAATGGAAACATATTATATTTGGACCCGTACACCCCAGTCAGCTGGAGCGTGCCGAATTTGCGAACAGCTTTAATCGCAATCTCTATTGCACTTAGCGTCCCGCCCTGAAGCTTCAGCTTTTGCTCGATTGCCTCAATCGCCGATTTCTTTCCATCCATTCCGACACAATCTATCACGACATCCGCCCCGCCTGAAGTGATTTCCTTAATATAGCCGCCCATATCGTTATATTCATCGAAATTATATATCTCAACCTTATTCATCTGCTTCGCCCTATTGAGCCTATAAGGAAGATTATCGATGGCAATGACTCGCTTTGCGCCTTTCATCCAGGCGAATTTCTGTGCCATCAAGCCAATCGGGCCACAGCCAAGGACCGCTACCGTATCCCCTTTTTTCACGCCGGCATTCTCTACACTCCAATATGCGGTCGGCAGCACATCTGACATGAACAGAAGTGCCTCATCTTCAAGCTCACAAGACTCCGGGATGACAAAAGGCATGAAATTCCCGTATGGGACCCTTAAATATTCCGCCTGCCCGCCGGGATAGTTTCCATAACGTTCTGTAAAACCAAAGTATCCCCCTGTATCGACCGCTTCGTTTGGATTGGAATTATCACATTGACTCTCCATTTCATGCTCACAATAATAACAATGCCCGCATGAAATATTGAAAGGCAGGACAACTCTGTCCCCTTTTTTCACCTTCGTTACTTCGGGTCCGACTTCTTCAACGATGCCCATCGGCTCATGACCTATCACATAATCTTTATGCGTCGGCAAAGCCCCCTGATAGATATGGAGATCGGATCCGCAGATTGCCGTTGAAGTAACTCGTACGATGATATCTTCCTTCTGCTGAAGCTTCGGATCCTCAACTTGCTTCACCTGAATATCTTTTGCCCCTTGAAAAGTAACTGCCTTCATGATCAGCCTCCTAAAAATTCTTAATAATCCTGCTATACCCGCTTACAAAGATTGGTAAGCCTTGTTACTTGTCATCCTAATTTTCCCCAAAAATCAGGCAGGATAACCGTGACTCACCAATGAAATCCTTCAATGTGGCTTATTGTTTCTCCTTGTTAAGATGATGATTATGTTTATACTCTCTTAAGACCTCGTTAAACACATCCGGATAATTCGTAAATACCCCCGTCGCCCCCCAGTCCAGTGCTTTTTTCATATCAGCCCTATCATTGACTGTATAGGGATGAAATTGGAGGCCATGATTTCTGACCATATTCACATATGTTCCGTCCACCATATTGAAGTTTGGGCCGACTCCCATTGCATATCGTTTAATGGACTGTAATTCCTTTTCAGAAATGGCTGCTTGAGTCTTATAAGAAAAAAGTTGCACTAGAGGTAATTTTGGATTCAAATCATGAACTTTCAAAAGGCTTTCCTTGCTGAACGATTGGATCAGGACATTTTTGGTATGCCCCCTTGAATCCACCATGTTATAATCCTTCAAAACCTTCAGCAGTTCTTCTTCCATTCCTGGATATACTTCAGGGGACTTTGTTTCTATATAGTAATTGGCCTCCCTGCCGAATTTCTTAAAGACTTCTTCCAAGGTGGGAACGACTAACCCTTCATATTTCTTTTTTGCCATTTGTGGATTTTTTTCATTGAACCACGTACCGGCATCCAGTTTTTTGATTTCGGTCAGCGTTAAATCTTTCACAAGGCCAGTGCCATCCGTCGTGCGATCGACACTTTCATCATGCATTGCTATCAATCTTCCATCCTTTGTCATCTGGAGATCGATTTCTATGTAATCACCCTTCATCCTTTCTCCTAATTGATAGGCGGGAATCGTATGTTCAGGTGCGTAACCGGATGCCCCGCGATGTGCAATATTCACAATTTTGTCCTCATAAATAGGTGAATTCGAATGATTTTCATGTGCGGCCGAGGCACTCATAGAAACAGCCTGCAATATAAAGGCCGCACCTATCATGCTTAACCCTGCTTTCTTTATGCTCTTTTTCACTTTCTCTCTCTCCCTTCCATCTTTACCATCAGTTTAAAAGGGAAATGTGAAGCTGCAGCAGTTATCGTGTAAAGAAACTCTATAATAGGTAAAATGAATATAATGACCTACTGGGCATTAGGAGGGCGCAAATCAACATTTTATGGAAATTTTCAACATTAAGCGATTTACAAAAAACACGTATCAGCTTACTATTAAACAAACAGAACATTAATCTTAAGGGGAATTATGTTAAAAAACTATCAATATTACCAAAACAAACAACGAT
>NZ_PHNG01000711.1:0-12302 GCF_002803435.1 Bacillus sp. mrc49
TTTAACGTCGGAAGCGCTTTGACGATCAATGCAGTGGCAATGACGGTATTCGTGAATACAGCCGTGGCTGCAGCTGCTGGCATCATAGGCTGGCTGATCGTTGAGTACATGGCAAATAAAAAGGCGACATTGCTTGGAGCAGTATCCGGAGCGATTTCCGGGTTGGTTGCCATTACACCCGCTTGCGGATTCGTGACGCCTGCATCCTCGATCATCATAGGAGTCGTCGGTGGGGCAGTATGCTTCTGGGGCGTATTCTTCTTGAAGAATAAACTGGGGTATGACGATGCATTGGATGCTTTCGGGCTGCATGGGATAGGCGGAACATGGGGAGGCATCGCTACTGGTTTATTCGCAACGACTTCCGTCAACGAAGCTGGGGCAAATGGATTATTTTACGGGGATTTCAACTTACTGTGGAAACAGCTTGTGGCCATCATCGCCACATATATTTTTGTTGCCGTGATCACTTATGTCCTTGCTAAAGTGATTAATGTGTTCGTTCCGTTGCGTGTCAGTGATGAAGATGAGTCAATGGGGCTCGATCTTACACTTCATGGCGAAAAGGCCTATCATGAATCAATTTAGAAGGAGGGTGAATATATGTCAGAGGTTTTAACGAAAATAGATATCATTACTCGTCCAATCAAGTTTGAACAATTCAAAGCGGAACTAGCAAAAATAGGGGTAAGCGGAATGACTGTATCGGAAGTGAAAGGAACGGGTCTCCAAAAAAGCTATGTGGAAACGTATAGGGGCAAGAATCGCGAAATGTCCTTGCATGACCGTTTGAAAATCGAAATCGTCGTATGTGAAGTTCCGGTTCAGGAAGTTGTAGATGTAGCGCGTAAATTCCTAAGCACAGGTAAACCTGGTGACGGGAAAATCTTCATTTATGAATTGGCGAATGTTGTGAATATCCGCACGGGAAAAGAAGGACATGATGCGCTGAGGAATGAGTTCTAATGCACTGTAGGAAACCGACCGGAGCTGAACTTCAATTGATTAAAGAAAAGGAGCGAACCAAATGGGAAGACTGGTCCGAATCGTTAATGCCAAGAAACAGAAGATTGCCACCACTCTCATTTCGGAAGGAATATATCAACCTGATGATCGATCCTTTTTATTGGAATTGCCATTAAAGAATTTAGAGGAAATCCTGTCGCTTCGAAGTAAATCCTCCTTTCGCGATCCCCGTTCAAATAAATAACCCTTCAGCCGTTCTTGTGGAGCGGCTTCTTTTTGTTTAAATCATCCAAGGCATCTTTTTTCTTGAATCATCCATGGAAATCACGGAGCTTTCCAACTATAATGGGTAAGGGCATAAATTTAAATCCGCTTTTTTTGCTTTTTTTGACACTTTTCGCTTAGTTAATTCGATTTTTCTTTATTTTGCAAAAGTGAAGGTGGAAAAAGTTCGTGAAGATCGACGGAACGATTTCGAGGATGCTCTTTTTCGTAATGGGGAAATTATTTAATATGTTTTATTAAGAGGTGAAAGGAAATGGACCAATTTACGGTCGAATCCGTTTTAAATATCATCAGGGAATTTGTACCAAAGGATGCTTCAATTTCCGTGGCTGATTCTGAAAAATACATTTATTACCAACCTAGCAAGCAAGTTGACTTAAGGATCAAACCGGGTGATTTAATAAGTGAAAACACAGCTACATACAAGGCATTGAGTTTCCGTAAAAAAATTGGGGTGCAAGTTGAGAGTAATGTTTTTGGCGTACCGTACTATGGGTTGAGTGTACCGATCATGAATGAGGGCAATCCTCTAGGGGCGGTCACGGCGATCTTGCCATCAAAGCCATTGATTTTACCTACATCATTCCTGACCATTAAAATGGATGACCGCTGGATTCCGCTTCCATATGGTGAAATTATGTATTTAGAAGCGCAAAACAGGAAAACGAAAATTCAGTCCGAACTTGTGAGCGGATACCATAAAATGAACTTAAGTGAATTGGAATTCATATTACCGAGCGATTTATTCATTCGGGTGCATCGTTCTTATATCGTCAACATCAATTATATACAAGAAATCCTTCCGGATTTTCATTCAACGTTTTTGCTTATCATGAAGGATAATTCCAAAATTCAAGTCAGTCAAACATATGCAAGTCAATTCAGGAGAGCACTCGGTTTTTAGTGCTCTTCTTTATGTGATTAAAATGCTGTTTGATGCCCAAATTATGGCTTTTCATTCGGAAACGAATGTGACAATTACACCGGCTTGATAAAATTAGGTGTGAGAAAAGCAAAAAAAATGGGGGTCTTTCGGATGAAAGAAAGCGTTTTCAATAAAATTCGCAACGAACAATTTAAGGGGAAGGTTGTTACAGCGGAGGAAGCCGCTTCATGGATCAAAGATGGGATGAAGCTTGGTATGAGTGGGTTCACTCGTGCGGGCGATGCTAAGGTTATTCCAATGGCTCTGGTTAAAAGGGCAAAAACTGAAAAATTCAAAGTTGACGTATATACTGGTGCATCCTTGGGGCCGGAAGTCGACCAACATATGGCGGAAGCCGGGATCATCAACAAGCGCTTACCGTTCCAAGCAGATAAAGGAATTCGCAATAAAATCAACGCTGACGAAGTCACTTATGTGGATCAGCATTTATCTCATACAGCTGAACAAGTCCGTCAAGGCCTTGTCGGACCTATCGATTTTGCCATTATCGAAGCCTTGGCCATTACGGAAGAAGGATTAATCATCCCGACAACTTCCGTAGGTAACTCTGCTATCTTCGTTCAAGAAGCTAAACATATAATTATTGAATTGAACGTATCCCATCCAGAAGGATTGGAGGGCATCCATGATATATATACACCTGCCAGTCAAGGGGAGCGCGAACCGATTCCGATGACGGCAGCTAGCGATCGCATCGGCTCCATCGGCATCACGGTCGACCCTGAAAAGGTAAAGGGGATCGTCGTATCAACAGACCTTGATGCACCTTCGACAATCGTGCCGCCCGATGAAGAAACTGCAACGATTGCCAATCACCTAATAAATTTTCTTCGGGAAGAAATCAAGGCAGGCCGTTTAACGGAAAGTCTTGCACCGCTGCAATCAGGTGTTGGTTCAGTGGCAAATGCGGTATTCGCCGGTTTCCTTGATTCTGAATTTACAGATTTGGAAGTGTACTCGGAAGTACTGCAAGATGCGGTATTCGATTTAATCGATGCTGGAAAAGTCAAATTCGCTTCAGGCTGTTCGATTACATTAGCAGAAGAAAAAGGAAAGCAGGTATACGGTAATCTTGATAAATACCGTGATAAACTCGTTCTTCGGCCGCAAGAAATATCCAACCATCCTGAAATCATTCGCCGTCTTGGTTTGATTTCGATCAATACAGCGTTAGAATGTGATATTTACGGCAACGTAAATTCGACCCATGTTTCCGGGACAAGAATGATGAACGGGATCGGCGGTTCAGGAGATTTTGCTCGTAACTCGCGCCTCGGTATTTTCGTAACGAAATCCTATGCAAAAGGCGGCAAAATATCCAGTATCGTTCCTTTCGTTTCGCATGTGGATCACACTGAGCATGATGTGGATGTTTTAGTGACAGAGCAGGGCATAGCTGACCTGCGCGGTCTGGCACCTAAAGAGCGCGTGGAATTAATCATCGAAAACTGCGCACACCCTGACTACCGTCCGCAGCTTCGTGCCTATTTCACGGAAGCCGTAGCGCAAACTGGGGGACACCAAACTCCGCACATCCTTGAAAAAGCATTCTCCTGGCATACGAACTTTATGAAAAATGGTACAATGCTTGAAGCTGCCCTGCAGGTTCAAAGATAATCGTAAAGCCCTGCTCACAGCGGGGCTTTTTATTTGGTTCGGAAGCTAAAAGTGGATATTTCCGGTTTGGATAGTGCTTCTGTTTGGGTATTACTGGTAGGGATGAAAGCGGAATGTTAAAATGAATGAGTTCGAACATGCGTCACAAGCGTCTATAAAATGAACGTGCCGAACATAGTATCTTGAAAGGGAAATTCCGTTGGTTCCTTTCTTTAAATATATAAATGGTTCAACATGTAAAGGCATGGAGGACCTTCATATGGAAATGGAAAGGAATCAGGGTGAGGTTTCTTTTATATTTGCATTAAATTATACATTCGAGTTATGGAAATATGGTAAACTGCTAACAATGAACGATTATCATACATAAAGTTTTTCGTAATGATATTGTTTCCATAGAAAAAAGAGTTATAGAGAATGGCTATTGTGGAGGAGATAATTTGTTCAAACAAAAACTGCATTTTTGGACGTTAGAGTTACTATTACTATCTTTACTTTTTTATGTTGGTACAAAGATTTCTTTTCTTTTTGAACCAATCGTGATTTTTACATCAACTTTGTTTTTTCCAATCTTGATATCGGGTTTTCTCTACTTTTTGTTCAACCCTACCGTTGATTTCCTCGCTAAAAGACGTGTGCCAAGGGGATTGGCGATATTATTGCTTTATGTATTTTTCCTTGGGTTGATCAGTTTGCTGGTTGGTCTGGTTGGTCCGTCCCTTTCCAAACAGGTTACCGATTTAATCAATAACCTTCCGGATTATTTCAATCAAACAAGGAAGTTCATTGAAGATTCAGCTCAGTCAAAATGGTTTTTGTGGACGATGGAACAAGACTATGTAGATTTGAAAAAGGTAGGAGATTCGCTGCAAAAATATTTGACCGATTTACCTACCAATATAACGAACAGCTTATCTTCCGTGTTCAGTGTAGTCACGAATATTACATTAGTGGTGGTGACGGTTCCTTTCATCCTGTTTTATATGTTGAAGGATGGAGATAAACTCCCGAGCGCGATCATGAAATTCGTACCGGTTGGATACAGGAAGCCGGCTTTAACAGTTCTTCAGGAAACGGGAGAAACGCTTACCACGTACATACAAGGACAGATGCTTGTCTGCATGTTTGTTGGGATTGGCACATTCATTGGTTATTTGATCATCGACCTGCCTTATGCATTCCTATTCGCACTGATTGGTGCCGTTACGAACATCATTCCGTATGTGGGTCCTTTCATCGGGGTTGCCCCCGCGGTCATCGTGGGGCTGATCCATTCGCCGACTCAAGCGTTACTGGTCATCCTCGTTGTAACGATCATCCAGCAGCTGGATGGGAATGTGATTTCGCCTTTGGTAATCGGGAAAAAATTGAACACACATCCGCTTACCATCATCATCCTTTTGCTCGTTGCGGGAAACATAGCCGGTATCATCGGTATGATCTTGGCGGTTCCAACTTATTCAGTCGTTAAAACGATCGTACTGAATATCGTAAAGTTCATCAGGATCCGTAAAGAGGAAAAGCTTGAAGAAAATATATTGGAATGAAAAAAAGGGGACCGGCTCATCTGAGCCGGTCCCTTTGTCTTTAGGGAATTACAAGCCTAAAGAAATGTATTTCACTTCCAGGAATTCCTCGATGCCTTGGTGACCGCCTTCACGGCCAAGTCCGCTTTGTTTGAAGCCGCCGAATGGTGCTTGGGGTACGGATGGAAGCCCATCGTTCAAGCCGACGATTCCGAATTCAAGTGCTTCGGTGAATTGAATCCCTTTGGTGATATTTTCAGTGAAGACATATGCTGCCAATCCGAAAATGGAGTCATTTGCCCTTGTGATTGCCTCTTCATCCGTTTTGAAGGAGGCGATGGGAGCTAATGGTCCGAACGTTTCTTCCTTCATGCAAAGCATGCTGTCATCAATGTTGGATAGGACGGTTGGTTCAAGAAAAAGGCCGCCGATGGCTTTCCCGCCTGCTTCGAGCTTGGCACCGCTGTTTATCGCTTCATCAATCTGTTTTTGAACCTTATCCACAGCATTTTGGTCGATGAGCGGTCCAATATCGACGCCATCTTCCAATCCGTTTCCTACTTTGAGTTCCTTGACTTTGGCAACGAGCTTTTCAATAAAGGCTTCTTGAATGGATTCGTGCACATAAATACGATTGGAACAAACGCAGGTTTGCCCGGCATTCCTGAACTTGGAACTAATGATGCCATCGGCTGCTTTATCAAGGTCTGCATCTGCAAGAACAATTGCTGGTGCATGGCCTCCAAGTTCAAGCGAGATTTTCTTGACCGTGTCGGCCGATCCCCTCATTAACGTTTTGCCGACTTCTGTAGAACCGGTGAACGTCAGTTTGCGGACCCTTGTATCTTGAAGCCAAGTTTCCCCGATTTCAGATGATTTCCCTGTGACGACATTGATGACGCCTTTTGGAATGCCAGCCTCTTCGGCTAATTCAGCCATCTTTAAAGCGGTGATTGGCGTCAGGTTAGCCGGTTTAATGACGACAGTGCAGCCTACAGCAAGGGCGGGAGCCACCTTCCTGGTAATCATCGCTGCAGGGAAGTTCCATGGTGTAATGACAGCAACGACTCCAACTGGCTGTTTGGTCACGAAGAGCCGCTTATTGGACACGGAGGCAGGAATCGTTTCGCCATACACACGTTTTCCTTCTTCCGCAAACCAAGATAAAAATCCATTGGCATATGTCATTTCACCAAGCGCTTCTTTATAAGGCTTTCCTTGTTCTTCCGTCATGATTTTAGCCAATTCTTCTTTATTATCATCAATTAATCGATGCCATTTCCAAATTAACTCAGCCCGTTCGTAGACCGAGCGTGCAGCCCAATCGGTAAAGGCCTCATAAGCGGCATCGGCAGCCTTCGCCGCTTCTGTTGCTCCACCTTTTGGAACGGTGGCGACGATTTCATTCGTTGCGGGGTTTGTCACTTCGATTTTGTCCAATCCAAAATCCGACCACTCACCATTAATAAATAATCCGTAATCCTTCATGATAAAACCTCCAGTTTTGGTTTAATCCATTAAACTACTAAATAAAACTTTCAACTTTATACTTTTACCTGTTACATAAAAGTATAAACACTTTTTAGCGTTTCCGAAATTTATTTGATTGGCTATTTTTTTGAAAGTGATGTATTCCATGATGAAAGGGAGGGAGAAACTTGAAAAAAGAGGGGAAAGTATGCCCCCTCTTTTTTCAAGTTTCCATTTATTTCTCGGATGATACGGCCACTTCGCCGATATTATCGGAGAGGGCATGATTTGGGTTGAATTCACCTTCCGATTTAGAGATGACCACTGTCGCGACACTGTTACCGATAAGGTTCGTGATGGCACGAGCTTCAGACATGAAGCGGTCGACCCCGAGCAGCAATGCCATTCCTTCAACGGGAATCATTGGAAAAGCCGCTAATGTTGCAGCAAGTGTAATGAATCCAGAGCCCGTTACACCGGCAGCTCCTTTGGAGGTTAACATCAGGATCCCCAGAAGCGTCAATTCCTGCCAGATACTTAAATCGACGCCATAGGCCTGGGCAATGAAAATGGCTGCCATGGATAAGTAAATCGATGTGCCGTCAAGGTTGAAAGAATAACCAGTTGGGACCACCAAACCGACCACCGACTTTGAACACCCGTATTTCTCCAGTTTTTTCATCACGCTTGGCAGGGCAGATTCAGAAGAAGAGGTCCCTAATACTAAGAGGATTTCTTCTTTTAAATAGGCAATGAACTTGAAAATATTAAAGCCATAGATTTTAGCGATCGTACCAAGAATAAGAATGATGAAAAGGGCCATGGTGATATATACGCTTCCCATCAATTGCCCTAACGAGCTTAAAGATCCAAGGCCGAATTTACCAATGGTATAAGCCATTGCGCCAAAGGCAGCCAATGGGGAGACCTTCATGATCATACTGACGATGCCAAAGAAAATATCGGCAATATGCTGAAGGAAGGAAACGACTGGCTGTACTTTCGGTCCCATGGCGGCCATGGATAAACCGAACAAAACGGCAAAGAAGAGGATCGGAAGCAGGTCTCCTCCAGCCATTGCGGCAACTGCATTATCTGGAATGATATTAGAAATGAAGGCGATGGCGCCATGTTCCGTTTCTGAAGCGGCTGTCGTATATTGTGATACATCCCCGCCCTCGACTGAGTCGATGTTGAAGCCTTTACCAGGTCCGAGCAGATTGACTACGATGATTCCGATGGCAAGGGCGAAAGTGGTAACGATTTCAAAATAGAGCAAAGCCTTTCCGCCGATGCGGCCAACCTTTTTCATATCACCCATGCCGCCAATTCCGATTACGACGGTGAGGAAGATAATCGGTGCAATGACCATTTTTATCATTTTAATGAATAAATCAGCCAATATCTTCAGCTGTTCACCAAAAGCAGGGAAAAAGAAACCGACCGTTATCCCCAGTATGATACCGATAATGACCTGAACCGTTAAATTTTTTAATAGTTTCATGGGGCATTCTCCTTTGTTATATGATAGCGCTTACTAAACTTGGGTTTAGTGTAACAGAAGGAGGAGCTGGAATATTCTTTTGGTGATATTGTTCTTTTAGGTCTTTTTGGTCTTAAGGGATGCAATAAGGAGAAGGGAAGGGGAGGTGCCGTAAAAAAATACCGGCTGGGCGCCGGTATCATTGCATCATTTCTCAAAAGGTTTGATGAGTGCATAAAGCGTTCCGATCACGGGAAGCTTCAAATTGGCCTTATCGGCAAGACGCAATGCGCCGCCTTGTAAATGTTCCACTTCGAGTGTCAGGCCCTTCCGGCGATCCTGATGCATGGAAGAGGTGGATTCTTCAGGTAAACCTGTCATATTCTCCATGGCCTGAACAACGTTCTGCCTGGTTATCCCGATATCATAAGCGTTGGCAAGCTCCATCATTTCAATAAGGGCATTTTCCAGCAATCTTTTGGTTGCCGGAAAGCTCCGTATCGTACCGATGGGGAGGTTGGCTGCGGTAGTTACACCGGAGAAAGCGGTGATGAACATGTATTTGATCCACATTCTGATTAATATGTTTTCCGTTCTGCCAACCGACATGATAGCTGATTTGACAGCTTGTTCAAATTCATCGCATACCTTTGCCTGTGACGGGTGAAGCGCACCAAAGATTAAATCATGATTCTCATTCGAATGAATGACATGGCCTTTTTCATCAAGAGTGGCAATGATGAAGGCGCTTCCGCCGAGCACGGCTTCCTCACCCAGTTCATCCTGCAATATGGAAATATGCTCTAGCCCATTCAAAAGCGGGAGGACCTTAGCTCCCTTTTCAACAAGCACCTTTAAATCGGCTAGTGTACCTTGCAGATGCGGTCCTTTAACGGCAAGAATGACCAAGTCCGCTTTTTCAATATCATGCACATTTTCGGAAATATGAAGTTCGGTAAATTGATAGTTTCCGTGAGGGCTGGTTATCCCAATGCCGTTTTCCTTCATTTGCTTGGCACGGTTCTTCCGGACCAAGTATTGAACATTCTGTCCAGCCTGCTGTAATCTGCCCCCGAAGTAGCAGCCAAGTGCCCCTGCCCCCATAATGACAATATTCAATGTGAACACCTCTTTTTTTGTAAGATGTACTTATCATATCATTGTCGTAATTTTCAGTAAATGTTTAAAGGGGGGGACGTGGTTTGAAAGTATGGAAGGAGGGGAAAAGGAAAAACCAGCCTGATAGGTTCAGGCTGGTTTTTTGAATTTATTTATAGACTTTGACTTTTACCGTTTTTCTGCCCCAATCAAGTGCTTTTGAGTGGGAAGAGTAGAAGACGTCGATTTTATTCCCTTTGATAGCTCCGCCTTTATCTGCGGCAATGGCTTCTCCGTATCCTTCCACATGAACTTTTGTTCCTAGCGGAATGACCTTGGGATCGACGGAAATGGCTTTTACTTTAGGATTTTTCTTTAAGTTAAGACCTGTTGCCGTAATCCCGCTGCAGCCTTTGCAATTTGCTGTGTAAGCAGTTGCCTTCACGGTGATCGTTTTATATTTCTTGGATGAAGATGATTTTGTTTTAGCCTTTGGCTTGGCAGAATTCGAAGGTTTTTTCACCTTTAGAACTTGTTTTGGATGGATGTTATCTTTTTTTAGGTTGTTCCAACCTTTGAGTTGATTGACTGTTATATTATGTTTATTGGCGATACCCCATAGTGTGTCGCCGCTTTTGACTTTGTATGTAGTAGTAGCAGCCGATGAAACTCCGGAAAAACTAAATACCAGGAAGAAAGCAGTGAAAATTGGAAGTAGTATTTTTTTCAAAATGAATAGTCTCCTTTGTTTTAAATCGTAGACTTAGAATAACAGGTCTATATGACAATAATGTTTCGCTGGAATAGTAATTGTGTTACAAAAACGTTTCTGTTGATATGCGGATGTAATATAAACTAGTAAAAAAGGACTTGTCGAGGTTTATTTTGATATGTTTTATAATGATTGATAATGTCGGTTTGAAAGCTTTTTTCGCATGTGTAATGGCGTAATTTGTTTAAATGTACAATATTTGGATATATTACATCTCATTCAAAAGGCCTATGCATTCTTGTGGAAAATGCAGCGCGATTATGACTGGATTATTGCTATATAATTGATGGCCATTGAGAGCGGGGGGAATGCGGTTACTATTTTAAATGAATCTAATATAGAAACTAAGGTTGGAAGTACCTCCGTTCCTCTCCACTTTGTGTGAACATGAAGTGGAAATCGCCATTGCCCTCAGTATTGGGGAATCTATACTTGGGCCGTTCCATTGCACTGCAGGCGATCCCATATCCAGAGGCGGTCCTTGAGCCTCCTCGGCTTTCAGCCTGCAGTGTCTCACGTAGACGCGCAATTCCCGCAGGAGTGTCGCGCCTTCCGTTCCACTGTACTCTGCATTGAAATCAAAGATAGTCCCCCGATTCCCTGCGGATTTAGCGAATTTGGTCCTTGCCCGTTCCAACCAGTATCGGGGCAATGAAACCTAAAAAAGATGCCGTCTGCAAAAAGCAGACGGCATCTTTTTCAAAGTATCAAATCTATTAAACTAACGTGAATTCCGTTGCAAAATCAACTAGCATTTTTTGATATATGGCGACTGATTCCAGATTGACACATTCCCTGTCACCATGCCAATTCTCGCCTTTTGGGCCGAATTCGATGGCTGGAATATCATAAGCGGCAAAAAAGACAGTGTCAGCCGAACCGTGTTGTCCGAAAATCACGGCATCTTGGTTGGTGTTCTTTTTGATTATGGGACGAAGCAGTGAGATGAATGGGTCCGATTCTTCCGTTTTCACAGGCTTGCTGAACATATTGATGAAAATATTCTTCCCCGTCACACTTTCGATTTGAGTGACGACTTCTTCCATTGTTTGTGTAGGGAGATAGCGGATATCAAGGCTGAGCAAGCAGGCATCCGGTACCTTATTATAGACATCCCCGCCTTTTATTTTTGCTAGGTTAAGTGAAGGGGAATCGTAAAGGGGGGTATGATCCCTCGTGAACGGAAGCTCCTTTATTTTTCGATAGAGTTCATAAGCCTTCTCGATTGCATTCACGCCTTCCCACGGACGGCTTCCATGGGCGGATTTACCAGATACCTCAATATCAAGGCGCAGGGCACCCTTTGCCTGCAGGCCAATTCCCAATTGGGTAGGTTCGGCACAAATTACAAAGTCCCCTCTATAACCATGTTTCGCTAAATAGCCAGAACAGTTCAACCCGCCAATTTCTTCATCCGATACTATCTGCAGCTGGATTTTCAATCCTAAATTCCTATCTTTCAGTTCGGAGAATGCACACATCATTCCGACAACCCCTGCTTTCATATCGGCTGCACCGCGTCCATATAAATGCCCTTCATGAATGCGAGGGAAAAATTGATCCGGGGTCCCGCTGACAACATCTACATGGCCATTCCAGATGACGGTTTTATCTCCGCTGCCAATCTCGCTAACGAGCATCCTATACCCATTATTAACGATTACATTCACGGTCAATCCTTGCTTTTTAAGCCAGTCCGCACAGTATTCAACTGCTTCGTTGGCTCCTTTTTTCGATGAACTGTCAATGGATACTAAATCTTTAAGTAACTCGATGAGCAAAAAGAAAACCTCCCAAAAATTTGCATACTATCATTATATATACCCTCCCTTTCCAAGTGTTAACTAGAAATTTTTTTCCTGTTACGTAACGTTTAATACTTCCACTTTCTGGGGTATGTAAAGGAGGAGCGATAGATTACATTCTTTAAGGAGGATGATAGAAATGGATAAACGTATAATTGGTGTATATGAAACTGGAGAAGAAGCCATTAAGGCTGTTGAGGCCTTGCAGGCCGATGGATATAACCGTGATGATATATCGGTGGTGGCAAAAGATAAAGAGGAGTTAAGGACAGTGAACGAAAAAACCGGGACGAAGGCTGAAGAGGGTCTCGCAGCTGGTGCAGCGACCGGGGGG
>NZ_PHNG01000712.1:0-21339 GCF_002803435.1 Bacillus sp. mrc49
CTTCATTCCACGAGTCGTCGCATCCAAGGCAATGCCTGCGCCGGTAATTCCCCCACCAATCACCAAAACATCATATTTATCTTTTTTCAGCAGTCCGATCGTTTCTTCCCGATATTTATTCGAAAACTTCATCCTTAACTCCCCCTTCATCAGCTTGTTTTACTAGTATATTTAGACGTTTACACGTCAGTTTGTGCCATTACTCGTTAATTTGCGTTCGTTACTCGCGAGTTTGCGCTGCACTCGTGAGCTTGTGCTTTTATTGTTAGTTGGTTCGTTTTTCTTTTTTATGGCCCTCACTATCCATAATCTGGAATGGAATACAAAAAAGAGACCATAAATGCACATTATCGTCTACACGATAACGCATTCATGGTCTCTCCTGTTCTCCGGCCGAGTTATTAACTTGATTTCAGTATACCATACTCCAATTGATTTTAGAAAGGAATTGCCTTGTTTTTTTTATTTAAAGGCCATCGCTGCATGTACGGCTTTTTTCCAGCCTCCATATAATTCTTCGCTTGCTTGCTGTTCCATGGCTGGTTTGAAGGTTTTATCTATCGCCCATTGCCGGGAGATTTCTTCTTGATCCTTCCAATAGCCAACAGCAAGTCCGGCTAGATAGGCAGCGCCTAGTGCGGTCGTTTCGTTTATCGTCGGTCTTTCGACAGGCACTTGCAGTAAATCACTTTGGAATTGCATTAAGAAATCATTTTTGACAGCCCCGCCATCCACTCTCAATGTCTGAAGCTCGATGCCGGAATCGGCCTCCATGGCGTCAAGGACATCTTTCGCTTGATAGGCCAATGATTCAAGCGTGGCCCGGATGAAATGTTCCTTTGAGGTACCTCGTGTCAATCCGAAAACGGCTCCCCGAACCTCGCTGTCCCAATATGGAGTCCCGAGCCCTACAAATGCCGGCACTACATATACGCCGTCCGTACTTTCGACTCGTTTTGCATAGGCCTCGCTGTCCTTGGCATCATTCAGCATCCTCAGTCCATCACGCAGCCATTGGATCGCTGAGCCGGCTACGAATATACTGCCTTCCAGGGCATACTCCACCTTCCCGTTCAATCCCCAAGCAAGCGTCGTCAATAGTCCATGTTCGGAACTGACAGCCTTGGTTCCTGTATTCATGAGCATGAAACAGCCAGTACCATACGTGTTTTTGGCCATTCCTTCACTGAAGCAGGCTTGGCCAAACAACGCTGCCTGCTGGTCACCGGCCGCGCCTGCAATCGGAATCGATTGTCCGAAGAAATGATACTCGATCGTACGTGCGTACTCTTCGGAGGAAGGCCTAACTTCCGGGAGCATCGATTTTGGAACGGTCAATATTTCCAGAAGTTCTTCATCCCATTTCAGTTCGTGGATGTTGTACATCAATGTCCGGGAGGCATTGGAATAGTCCGTGACGTGAGCCTTGCCCCCTGAAAGCTTCCAAATCAGCCAAGTATCGATGGTGCCGAATAATAGCTTGCCTTCATCCGCCCTTTGCCGTGCGCCTTCCACATTATCGAGGATCCATTTCACCTTGGTACCGGAAAAATAGGCATCGATCAGCAATCCCGTCTTATCCCGGAATAGGTCATTCAATCCCTTTTCCTTCAATTCATCGCAGATTTCGCTTGTTTGCCTGGACTGCCAGACAATTGCATTATAAACGGGGACCCCTGTCTCCTTATCCCAAACGACTGCCGTTTCACGCTGATTGGTGATCCCGATGCCGGCAACTTGCTCTGGCTTGACACCCGATTCGGAAAGCACCCCGGCAATTACCGCTAGAATCGATCCCCAAATTTCATTGGCATTATGCTCGACCCAGCCCGGCTTAGGAAAGTGCTGAGTGAATTCCTTTTGCGAAGAATGGACGATTTCGCCCTTTTGGTTAAATAAGATCGCCCGTGAACTTGTCGTTCCTTGGTCTAAAGATAAAATATACGTTTCCATGGTCAATGCCCTCCTTTAAATTAACTAGCGATATTCCTGCTTTCCAATTCATGCGCCTGCTTTTTCCCAAAAACATATGCTAGTGCCAATAGTATCACGCTTACTCCCAAAACAGACCAAAATCCTACTGTTATATCCCCCAAAAAGAATGCTTTATAACAAACGGCACCAAGTGAACCTCCAACGATCGGTCCAACGACCGGAATCCACGAGTAGCCCCAATTCGAGTTTCCTTTACCCGGTATCGGCAGCAAAAAGTGCGCGATGCGCGGTCCCAGATCTCGGGCCGGATTGATCGCATATCCTGTCGTGCCCCCAAGGGACATCCCGATCACGACGATCAGCAGGCCGACAGCGAATGGGTTCAAACCTTCCGTGAAATTATTGGCCCCGATGAATAATAGACCAAGGATAAGGATGAATGTCCCGATCATTTCACTTAATAGATTGGAAAATGTATGAGGGATGGCAGGCGCCGTGGCAAACACACCAAGCTTCGCACCTGGATCCTCAGTAGCCTTCCAGTGTGGCAAATAATGAAAGAATACGAGAGCTGCCCCCAAGATCGCTCCAATCAGTTGAGCAGCGATATAAACCGGCACATCCCTCCATGGGAATTCTCCAATGATGGCGAATCCGATTGTAACGGCCGGATTCAAGTGGGCACCGCTTATCGAGCCCACTGCAAAAACGCCCATCGTAACCGCCAGTCCCCAAGCAATCGTAATAACGATCCATCCCGCGTCTTTAGCATAAGAGCCCTTCAAACTTGAACCTGCCCCGATACCTGCACCGAATAATATCAAAATCATCGTGCCTACCAATTCTCCCCAAAATGGTGTCATGAATAAAACCTCTCCCCTAATTAATTGTAAATCTTTGACAACAAATAAAAGGAGATTCACAGCAGAACCATCCTCATAAAAAATATGAATGGCTCTGTTGTGAATCTCCTAGTCTCCGTCACATATATTAACTTGTAATTTACAATATACTAGGTTATGAAAACGCTGTCAAACACTTTGTGAAAAATCAATCTATTATTTTTGCATTTTTTTCTTTCAAGCCCGAATGGTTCAGACGATATCCCATAACTCGGTTTTGGAAGTGGTAATGGCCGATGCGCCTGCCTCTAGGGCGTTCAAGACTTCATCCGAAGTCCGGATAAGACCTCCTGCAAAAATAGGTGTTTGTAACCGCTCCTTCACTTCTTTTATCATCCAGGGCATGGCTCCCGGCAAAACCTCAATGTAATCTGGCTTGGTTTTCTGCACCAGCTTGTAGCTTTTCTCCAGCGCATGTGTGTCTATTAAAAAAATTCGCTGGATGGCAATGACACCCTTTTGCTTCGCTTTCAGAATAACGCTTGTTTTGGTGGAAATCAGCCCAAAGGGATTATATTCCTGACAAATGAATTCCGCCGCGTATTCATCACTTCTTATGCCATGGATCAAATCGACATGGTAAATCATTTTCTTATTATGCTGCTTTGCCATCATACTGACATTTTTCAATTGAGAGATATGAAGATCAAGAAATACCCCTATTTCATACGGGCTATCCAGGAATCTTTCGAAATCTTTCATGCTTGCCGAGGCAGGCAAAATCTTCTGATCCATTCATTTCCCCCCCCTTATCTTCCGGAAAAAAATCCAAACTTTTAGGAACTTAGTATATTTTAAAGAACTTGATTTATCAAACACATTTTTCTACCCCCGATAAATGACGCGCGCGAAAATGTATATACCCGTCATAAGGAAAGGTTCATTTTCAATCCTCCATCGACCAGCTCACAAGATTGGATCGTGCCTATCGGGATTTTCCTGACGATGTTCCAGGCATTCATATTCATTTTGATCCTTCTATTATCATATTCAAATATGGGCGGTCTGTTAAAAAGCTTTTGATTTATGAAATCCCTATCTATTGGCTTCAACTCGATCAATTCGAATGTTATCGTTCTTTTTTCCGTATGGACCGGCTTTAATGCCATTCGGAATGATACCTTTTTCTTGAACATCATTTTCTTCACTTCGGTCGTTCCCCAAAGGACCATATGCTCTGGCGTAATCTCGACATGGATATCACGCTCATATAATCGCGTTTTTATCATTCTCTCCAGCATGGCTGCCGTTAGCGTGATCGGCAATCCCTTCCCAAAAATAGTCGATGCATCGAATGCACTCATCCTGCTCCCATCCCTTCCAACTATACCTATTACCTCATATGGAACATCGTTTATAGCATATGTTAGGTCGGATTTCCTGTTCATTGCTTCAGGCCTCCCAATAATCGGTATATTCTAAATGTTTCGGTTTCAGACCTTGACCTTTGGAACAACTCCCTGTATAGTCGTAAGTAATTTAATAGACAACTCTTATCAAGAGAGGTGGAGGGACTGGCCCTTTGATACCTCAGCAACAGACTTTCGATGTACTGTGCTAATTCCAGAAGTGTAATAGCTTGAAGATAAGAAGAGTACATGACCTTGTTGCCTACCCCTCTTCTTATCTTTAAGAAGAGGTTTTTTATTTTGGCCGTTTTCGCATATTTTGTTGCTATTCACCAAGTCATGCGGTGTGGTTGATTGCCTTTTCAACGCTCGTATTAAAAACAACAATCCTTACGAAACGTGCCTTTATTTTATACAGGGAAAGAAGGAATGCAACATGTCAATCACTTTAACAAAGGCCCCATTCAGGGCGGATCACGTCGGAAGTTTATTAAGGCCGGATCGTATCCATCAGGCCAGAAAGCAATTTAAGGAAGGCGCCCTCTCTGCTGAGAGACTCCGCGAGGTTGAAACCGAAGAAATTAAACGGATCGTCGATAAGCAAATCGAAGTCGGCTTGGAGGTCGTGACCGACGGGGAATTCAGACGCACATGGTGGCACTTCGACTTCCTTGAGCATTTAAATGGCATCGAGGGGTACGTGACTGAAAAAGGACTCACATTCGATGGTGTCGAAACCGAGCGATACAACGTTCGCAATATCGGGAAGGTTTCATTCAACCCTAAGCACCCCTTCCTTAACGATTTTATCGAATTGAACAAAATCGTCGGCGGTCGTGCCGTCGCCAAACAAACGATTCCCAGCCCCAATCAATTATTTGCTGCCGGGGTTCATAATGAAGACATCTACCCTGATATTGAGGATTATGCAAATGATATCATCCAAACGTACCAGGATGCTTTAAAAGCCTTTTATGAGGCAGGTGTGCGTTACCTTCAACTGGATGATGTATACATTGCCAGACTTTCAGCTCCTGATTTCCAGTTCAAGGATGGAAAATATACGCGCGAACAATTAATCGATTTGGCTTTGCGTGTCATCAATGGATCATTGGAAGGCAAACCAGACGATTTGATCATCACGACACATCTATGCCGCGGAAACTACCAGTCGACCTGGGCATTCGAAGGCAGCTATGCCCGCATAGCCCCGACATTATTGGCAAAAGAAAAAGTGGATGGTTTCTTCCTCGAATATGACGATAATCGCTCTGGCGATTTCAAGCCATTGGAACACATCCCTACTGGCGGGGCGAAGGTCGTACTTGGAGTCGTCACGTCCAAAAATGGGGAAATCGAAGACAAGGAAGCCATCAAGGCCCGCATTAAAGAAGCCGCTCAGTTCGTTCCGCTCGAGCAATTATGCTTAAGCCCGCAATGCGGATTCGCTTCCACCCATCATGGCAACAAGCTTACGGAAGAACAACAATGGGAAAAACTGAAATTCGTCGTTGATGTAGCAAAAGAAGTGTGGGGATGATTCATCCCAAAAGGCCATTCCCCTTATTGGGAAATGGCCTTTTCGGTGCATCTGCTATTGGGGGGCATTTTCTTTTATACGTGAAACAAGCTCCTCGAGCCATTCGGCTGTATGCTGTGCCCGGCTGTATGAATGCTCCTTAATGAATTTATATCCCAAATATTGATCAGAATCCTCATCAACCGGCTGGTCAAAACTTAAATATGTTTCCCATGCCAATCGATGCTCATCAATTTTGCGCTCTAAGATCGCAATTACTTTTTCGCTATCCACATGCTTGATATTCGTCAGTGCAATATACATATCCGTGATTTGGGAGGCTTTTTCGAACGTTTGATAAATCCGTTTTACCAATTCTCCCCTTCCCTTTTCCGTAATTTGATAGACATGTTTATCTGGCCGATTCTCTTCCTTTATCGTTTCGACCGGCTCGATAAACCGATTGGCAGCCAGCTTGTCAAAATGGTAATACAATTTACTTTCGGTAATTCCGGTAAATTTATCAATTGGAATCGGTTCGGATAATCGCTTTTTCAACATATATGGATAGCTTTTTTCTTCAGCTAAAATACCCAGGATATAAATTTGGATAGACACGGTTAAAACTCCCTTCAATCGTCACCTATCTTTATTTTATCAAACTAAAGCCTTCATTTCAGCTGCAAGGCGATCCGCCTCTTCCGTCTTTAGCGGTAATTCCTTATGGCGCACTGCCACGATCATGATATTGATGAGCAACGCAGATGCCCCCACCATCAACATCATTACGTGTGCATGTAACGGATCTCCGCCACCATACATGATCGCGAAGTCTGCTTGTATTGAATAATACATGGGTGAAATATAGCTTAGCCACTGATATGGTGCATACATCATTTCCCGTGTGATTGCAGCCCCATTGGCAATGGTTTGCATAAGCAGGATTGGCATATTCAAGATCATGCCCCCTTCACCGACCAACAGGATGAAGATGGATGTAAATTGCCAGCATGCATAATAGCCAAGTGCATGATGTCCCCATAATGTAAAGAATGTTTCAAGTCCATGTCCTTGTACAGCATAGGTGATTCCTAGACCTACTGCCGGTGCTACGACCGCAATCAGAAGCGCCGCAAGCTGCATGTAGCCAAACAGCCTCCACTTGCCTGCCTTCCCTTTGCTTTCATTGAACGCGGCCCCTAATTGCATCGCCCCAATCATCGCTCCTACATATGCCGCCATCGTTAAGAACATCGGCGCCATCCCATTATGCATGCCTGCTGGGATTTCATTGATTTTCACAGTGTTTGCACTGAATTGATGCTGCATCGCTGAGGCCATTTCTTCCGCTTGTTCTTCCGGAACATTTAAATTCATTAATAGGCCTTTCGCATATTGAGCTGAAAACTGTTCATTTAACGTCGACTCGATTTCCGTTACAACTGAATTCATTGTTGACGTGACGATCGTTGGCCCGGCTTCATTGATTGTAAAATCGATGCTTGATGCCCCTTTGCCACTCTCGACATTTTCGGAAAAAGATTTCGGAATATGAACAACTAATTTCACATCATTCTTATCCAATTTTTTTAATGCCTGTTTATTCGTTAAATCCGTTTTTATATCTTCGAAAGGAAGCTTTTCCCCTAATTGGGCTGCAATCGTCGCACCAATCTTACCTGTATCCTCATTAACGATTGCAACTGGCAATTGATCGATATTCGCTGGCATTGCCGAATAACCAGGCATAAATGAGCCAAGCATTGCGATTTGATAAAAAATCCCCATAAAGATGGCTCCAATAGCTCCTCTAGTCTTCAAAAATTCTATAAATTTCATATAATCCATCCTATGCTTTAATTTTAGTACTTTAATTAAAGTACTTTTTTTATTATACATTTTTCCTCTTGAAATACAACCAATAATTATTATCTTCGTTAATCATTTTTTCACGTGGTTCGGATGAATGACCAAGGCTTCAAGAGGAAATCGGCGGATGGTAACGTATGGGGGAAAATACATTCAAAAAAAAAAGAACGAGCATCATGCACGTCCTTTTCTTACTTGCAGCTATCTTCATTTTCGATTTTCTTCACGAAGATGTCATCCGTCACCTTGTCCTCCAGCTTATTCCGTAAGGCCAATTCGGCAGCCTTTCCATCACTGGGCGACCCGTCTGAAAAATACATCGGAAATAAAGAGAAAAACATGATGTAGAAAGAGAAATAGATGAATTGATACCATATTACCGAGCTTTCCAAAATATTTTGGTACACCAGGCTATATACGGTAAGCATACTGACCAGATTAATAAATGAGCATGTTCGTCAATCGATTATCATGTTTCAGTCCCTTAAACTCACATGCTCCATTCCAAAAATAATATTTCCGTACCTCTATATTCAAAAAGGAGAAAAGCTTATTGCCGCAGCCGATCACAATTTTCTTTTCAACCCCTCCAAAAATCGTAACGAAGAAGATATGCCCGCTCAAATGAATCAGCGTAACGATGGGCATGATCAAGAAAAAGGAAAAAAGAAATTTCATGATGTCATATAGACCAAAAATAATACATCCCCCCTAGAATCCTTTTACAAAGATACCCTTGCAAGATTCCTGATAAACTAGCAATTTATCACTGCAAGAGGGGAAAAGAAGGCCCGCACGCTCCATAAAACCATGGAGAATGTTGACCCTCTTTTTGATGATTTAACGAGATTTTTGATTGGTGGTCCGAAGGATTTCCGCGTTGTTTTGTCCTGGCTTATGACCTGCATGTTTATATTCAGGAGTGAAAACGGATGTTTTGATCGGGCAGGCAATTTGTTTTTGTAGATTCCCCTGTCCATCGGGTACCTCCACGATCATCCCCCGCTGCTTCAATTGGGGGTGATCGGCCGCCTCGGCAAAGGTCAGCACTGGTTCTGCGCAGGCATCGCACTCAGCGAATATCTCCTGCCATTGATGAAAGTCCTTTGTCAGGATAGCTTGTTGGACGGCTTCTTTAAAGGCGGTGCCGCTCGCTTTGTCACTGTCCTTGCTCATTTCATGCAATTCCGGTTTTCCGATGGCATCGCATAATGCTTTTCTGAATGGCGCTTCCAGGCTTCCAATCGAAAAATAACGCCCGTCCTTCGTTTGGTAAAAGTCATAAAACGACCCGCCATTCAACATCAATTCCTCCGGTTCAAGCTCCAGCCCCCGTTGGAAATGAAGCGGTGCCGATATCGCATTCAATGCGAAACTGCAATCGGTCATGCTAATGTCGAGGGCTTGGCCGATACCTGTTCTGTCCCTGTAGATGACAGCAGATAATAGGCCGATCACTGCATGCAGTGATCCCCCCGCAAGGTCGGCAATTTGGGTTCCGTTTTTCGCGGGCCCTTCCCTTTTCGTACCGGAATAGCTGGATAGGCCGGCAATCGAAATATAATTGATGTCATGGCCCGCGCGGTCTTTATAGGGACCAGTCTGGCCATATCCCGTGATTGAACAGTAAATGATCTTCGGGTTGATTCTTTTTAATGCCTCATAACCTAGTCCTAAACGTTCCATGACACCTGGCCGGAATTGCTCGACGATGATATCGTATTCCTTCACCAGATCTTTTACGGCATCGATGGACTCAGGCAGTTTTAAATCGAGGGTGATCGACTTCTTTGATCTGTTAAGGTACTGATCGACACCCCATACATCGCTCGATGCCGGCCTTTCCACCTTCACAACGTCCGCTCCCAAATCTGCCAGCATCAAAGTCGCAAAAGGCCCTGGCAGCAACGTTGAAAAATCCAATACTTTCAAATGAGACAATAAGGTCATCTGCCGTGCACATCCTTTTCTACCGGTTGGATACCTTCAATTTCCTGCTGCCCTGTTCTTATCCATAAAGTGTATGCTCATCTTATATTAATTTTGAATAAATTTCCATCAACTTACATGAAAAGCCGGACAACTTATGATCGTTGTCCGGCAAGTTTCACTATTAGGGGTTCATTCGTATTTTTTGTCAAAGTCAAACTCGACTTCATCAAGTTTAACGAATTTCGTTTTCCTTACCAGTTTGTAACCAATCCACAAGCCAAGGAACAGCGGGATTCCCAGATATGCAGCGACGACGCTGCCCCAATCGATGTGGTCTGAGAAAAAGGCTTGGATATTTTGCGACAGAATGACGATCAAGCCAATCAGTATGGCAAAAATAGGTCCTATCGGGAACCATAGCGCTTTATATGGCAATTTATCCAATGAGTGCCCTTGAGAGATGTAGGCCTTTCTAAAACGGTAATGGCTGATGGAAATCCCAAGCCAAAAGATGAAACCGGTGATTCCAATCGCATTCATCAACCAAATGTACACCTTGCCATCTCCGAATATGGAGGCTAAGAAGGCAAGCATACCGATGGCACAGGTTAAAACCATTCCCGCAACCGGCACTCCCCGTTTATTCAGTTTGGCAAAAATGCGCGGTGCCTGTCCATCCTTTGCCATTGAATATAACATCCGCGTCGAGGCATATAAACTGGAGTTACCCGCTGACAGCACAGCCGTCAAAATGACTGCATTCATGAGTGAAGCGGCAAAGGCGATCCCAGCCTTTTCAAATATGAGCGTGAATGGACTTACCATAACGTTGTCCCCTTGTAAACTCGGGTTCGTATACGGGATGATCAGTCCTATCACAAAGATTGCCAAGACGTAGAAGAGAAGAATCCTCCAAAAAACGCTTTTAATCGCCTTCGGTATATTCCGTGCCGGATCCTCGCTTTCACCGGCAGCCACACCGACGATTTCGGTTCCTTGAAAAGAAAAGCCGGCTGCGATGAATACGATGAAGACACCCATGAACCCGCCTGGGAAAGGCGCGTCATCGATCGTGAAGTTCTTGAAACCTACTGCTTCTCCACCCATAATGCCGACAATCATCAAAATTCCCACGATGATGAAAATGACGATGGCTGTCACTTTTATGAACGAAAACCAATATTCCCCTTCACCATACCCTTTAACGGATAAATAGTTCAATAGGAAAATGAGCACCAGGAATGATGAGCTCCATAACAAGGATGGACTATTCGGAAACCAGAATTTCATGATCATCGTCGAAGCTGCCAACTCTGCCGCGATCGTCATCGACCAATTGAACCAATACGTCCAGCCCAACGCAAAACCAAATGCCGGATCGACGAATTTCGACCCATAGGTACTGAAAGAGCCGCTTGTCGGCATGAAGGCCGCCAGTTCTCCCAGGCTGGTCATCACGAAGTACACCATCGCCCCGACCAAGGCATAGGCAAGCAAGGCGCCGCCGGGCCCAGCCGTATGGATGGCTGACCCGCTGCTAAGAAATAACCCGGTCCCGATAGCCCCTCCAATGGAGATCATCGTCAAATGCCGCGATTTCAAACCGCGCTTCAATCCTTGTTCTTCTTCGTGCTGCGGAGGATGTTGCAAGATGTCATTTTCATGTTTTGGTAGCATAAGCTTTCATCCCTTTCTATACAAGCGCTTACATATATGGGGAAATCCATTTAATAAATTTTCCTATTTCATGAACCTGCAAATAGACCCAATTTACAATCGAATATTCCTTTTCTGAATATATATGCAATTCCCATGCCAAAAATAGCAAGCCCGCCAATCAACCCTTGCATAAAAATAAGCCCGTTTTAAAGACGAATTTTTTTGCACTTAATGCCATGATCCTTTGCACTTTACGCCAATTATTTTTGCAGGTGGAAAGTACGGTGAAACGATCGATCGTTTCCCTCCCGAGCTTCGATTCGGACCTATAGGAATTATTACTAGAGGAATATCTAGAAATAATTTCTCTATAAAAAACCATTTTTCACCATTTTTATCCTTAAAATGTCATCTTTTTCGCACTTTTTCACCATTTGATAATAAACGCAAATGATGCAAAAATAAGGTATTCTTATGAAGGAGTTGAGTGTTATGAAAGGTAAGGTATTTTTAGGAACTGCTTTATCCGTTGGTCTTTTATTTTCTGCTATTCCCCATCAAGAGGCTTTGGCGGCAAAAAATGTGTTGAGTGTCGAGAAGTATAATAAGCACAAAGATTCGCTAGAATTCAAGTCTGGTAAGCTTACAGATCCATCGAAGCAAACAGCGGAAGATATCATTCTTACCTTTTTTGATAAAAACACAAAATCTTACAAGCTAGAAAATCAAAAGGCGAAAGACTCCTTCATTATCCAGAAAGAAAGCAAGGATGAACTTGGCAATACCGTCGTAAGATTGCAGCAAACTTATAAAGGCGTGCCTGTCTGGAATTCCACACAAGCTGTATTGATTGACGCAAAAGGTGTTTTATCAGTCGTCTCCGGTACGGTTGAAGCCAACCTAAACACTAAATTGGGGAAAAAGGCTAAAAAAGGCATCAGTAAAACAGAAGCCATCAAAATTGCTGAAAAAGATCTTGGATTCAAGCCTGCCTACGACCACGCCCCAGAATCGGAGCTATTTGTATTCGCAAGCGGCGATAAGGCCGATTACGTTTACAAAGTCAATTTGAATTTCTTGAGCCCGGAACCAGGCAATCATAACTATTTCATATCAGTCAAAACAGGTGAAATCCTGAATAAATATAATACCCTGGATGAAGTGACCGGTACCAATTCCGTCGGTACGGGTACGGGCGTTTTGAATAATACCGTCTCGCCATTGAACACGACCTTATCGAGCGGCAAATACTACTTACAGGACAACACTCGCGGTCAGGGCATCTTCACTTATAATGCCAATAACAAATCGAGCTTGCCTGGCACACTTATGTCCAATACGACCAACGCTTTCACGACGTCCACTGATAAAGCGGCCGTGGATGCTCATTTTTATGCGGGCAAAACCTATGATTATTACAAGTCGACTTTTGGCCGCAACTCCTATGATGGAAATGGCACAAGCCTGAAATCGACCGTCCATTACGGCTCCAAATACAATAATGCCTTCTGGGACGGCACGCAAATGGTTTACGGTGATGGAGACGGCACGACGTTCATCCCATTGTCAGGCGGCTTGGATGTCGTTGCACATGAGCTGACTCATGCCGTGACTTCCAGCGAATCCAATTTAACGTATCAAAATGAGTCCGGCGCTTTGAATGAAGCCATTTCCGATATTTTCGGTACAGTAGTAGAATTCAAGACACAAAGCTCCAAAGCGGATTACCTGATCGGCGAGGACATTTACACGCCTAACATTTCCGGCGATGCACTCCGGTCGATGGCAAATCCAACATTGAATGGTGATCCTGACCATTATTCGAACCGGTATACTGGATCGGCTGACAATGGCGGTGTCCATACGAATAGCGGAATCATCAACAAAGCGGCTTATTTGATTTCTGCAGGCGGCACCCATCATGGAGTGACCGTGTCAGGAATCGGCATTGATAAACTGGGGACGATCTTTTACCGGGCTAACACGACCTACCTAACGTCTTCGTCCACCTTCTCTCAAGCCAGGGCTGCAGTCGTACAAGCCGCATCAGATTTATATGGAGCAACCAGCGCAGAAACGACAACTGTCAAAAATGCCTTTACGGCAGTCGGTGTGAATTAAAAAACACAATCTATCAACCTACCCAAAACCTCCCTAGCTTTAGCGGGAGGTTTTTTCGTATGTATCCCTGCACCGGGAACGATATTCCGACCGTTCATCGCGATATTCCGGCCGTTCGGCGCGTTATTCCGGCCGTTCATCGCGTTATTCCGGCCGTTCGACGCGGGATCCGGCCGTTCGACGCGGGATCCGGCCGTTTGGCGCGGGATCCGGCCATTCGGCGCGTTATTCCGGCCGTTCGGCGTGATACTCCGGCCGTTCGGCGCGGGATCCCGCCGTTCGGCGCGTTATTCCGGCCGTTCATCGCGATATTCCGGCCGTTCGGCGCGTTATTCCGACCGTTCGACGCGTTATTCCGGCCGTTCATCGCGTTATTCCGGCCGTTCGGCGCGGGATCCGGCCGTTCATCGCGTTATTCCGGCCGTTCGGCGCGTTATTCCGGCCTTCTCCATAATCTGTCAGCTAGATCGTTCATTCATGGTTCCGTGCCCATGCATGTGAATTAAAGCTAACAAAGCAGGTAGAATATGATTAATTCCGTAAAATAGTTGCTTTTCTTCCTATTAACTGTCAAGCTAAGATAATCTCGACTATATTGAATAGAACAAGTAGGTGACGAACATGATTGAAGTTAAAACTTCCACACTCAGTGATGGTGAGTTCAATAGAGGCGTATTCGCGACACAGGACATTAAAAAAGGGGAGCTTTTGCATGAAGCACCTGTCATTGCTTACCCTAACGAGGAGCATGTTTTCATAGAGAAAACGTTGCTGGCTGATTATGCATTCGAGTATGGAATCAACCATACCGCCATGCTTTTAGGCTACGGCATGCTGTTTAATCACTCTTATACACCCAATGCAACTTATGATATAAACTTTAAGAATCACACATTTGATTTCTTTGCTTACACCGATATAAAAGCAGGAGAAGAAATCCTCATTAATTATAATGGCGAGGTCGATAACGAAGATCCGCTTTGGTTCAACAAGGAAAACGATGGGGAAGATGAAGCTGAATGATCATCCATGAAAGCACCAGTTTCTTGATTCCCCAGCGAGGGTTTCAAGAAACTGGTGCTTTTCATTTTTCCTTCGGAAGCGCTTGTATCTGATGTAAAAAAGCCCCATTGAGGCATCATGCCTCAATGGGGCTTTTTGGCCCTTAATGGGCAGATGGATTACTTGATTTTGATTTTGTTATCGAATGGAGTTGGCTCTTAACCTTTTCAATCATTTCTGGTGTGGCTAAGGATTTGATTTGACTCATGGTTTTTTCACGAGTTTTCTTATTGCGCATTAAAAATGCGGCAGCTCCTATCACGACAGTTCCAATCATTTTGTTTGATGGCATTTGAGTTTCCTCCTTCATGTTGGTTATATATAGCATTCCCTCTACTAGCGGATTTAAACAAAAACATGCAAGCTTCCGCTATTATTTTGCCTATTTCAGGCTTTCCAAATATTTTATGCTCTCAGGACTTTTCACCACTTTTTCGGCTTGATCCGGGTCAACCCTCGTTCGGTCCAATGCGTGGAGCTTATAGGTCAGGACTCTTTTCACCGATTGATCAATCCGCTCCATAGGAACCTTCCCCGCTTTTACAGCTTCCAGTAAGCCTTCATAAACCTCAAGCTCATGAGCATATTCATGGCAGACAAGCAATATGTCGGCTCCGGCAAGTATCGCTTCCATCCCCATCTCTTCATAGGAGAAGTACTTGTTCACGGCACCCATTTCCAAATCGTCCGTAATTACAAGTCCCCCATAGTTAAGTTTGCCCCGCAGCAGGTCTTCGATGATGACCTTGGAAAGGCTTGCTGGTTTTTCTTGATCATAGGCGGGATATTTGATGTGGGTCACCATCACGAAAAAGCTTCGATCATCCATTTCACTTATGATCCTCTTGAACGGATAAATATCCGAATTCTCGAGATCGAGCTGGTTTGCTTCCACGGAGGATGTTTCAAGATGCGGATCGACTTCGCTGCGTCCGTTGCCTGGAAAGTGTTTCAAGGCGCCCGTCACGGAAGCATCATTCAAGCCTTGAATCGTTTTCTTGCCATACCGATAGACCTTTTTAGGATCTTTCCCCACTGAACGCTTGTCGGTTGCCGATAAATCAAGCACAGGAGCGAAATTAATATTGATGCCCATCGAGCTCAGTTCTTCCCCATTCAGTTTTGCCACCTTATACATGTCTTCAGCGGATGCATGCTGCCCAAGATCCTGCTGCGCAGGGAGCGGCGACACTCTTTCTTTCATCCGGATGATATCCCCGCCCTCCTGATCTGTCGCCACCATGAGCGGAAGCGAAAGGGAACTTTGCTTAGCCGTTTGCTGAAGCGAATTGGATAACCTCGCCACCTGTTTTGGCGATTTCATATTGCGATCAAAATAAATGATGCCTCCTATATGGTTTTTTTCGATGAGCTCGTTAATTTCAGGGCCCGCTTCTGTACCCTTGAAGCCGATCATCATTAGCTGACCGACTTTTTCTTCAAGCGTCATGCTTTCAAGCATTTTGTCTATTTTCTCTTGGTTTTCCGCAATGGCATCCATTCTTTTCTCCTTATCGGTTTCGGAATGATCTTCTTTTTGGATGAACATGATAGCCATAAACGAAAGGAGCACGAAGAAAAGCGCACCCATATATATTTTTCCTTTCATGCCCTGCCTCGCGATTGACGGTCCACCATTATAAAATCCCTTCCTTCCTTGCCTTTACCATTCATTTACCTCAAAACTCCTGTCTGCCTGGATTCGATCCACTACTCTTCATCTTGTTCATAAACGGGGCATTCTATATCAAGCCAAGGTATTTTTTTGCATAAAGCATTGGCGGCGTACCATACTACTTACATACACTCATGCAAAGGAGATGCACCCATGGACGGAATTTTGAGGAATTTAGCCGATACCTTCAGTCATGCAGTCGATTATGCAAAAGAAAAAATATCTGCCATTACGGGGTCAACCTCTGTTACCATCGCGGAATTGAGCCAACACATCATCAATCAGCCTGAAACGATACTAATCAAGAAAAGCCTTTTAGGAATCCACTTCTCTTTTTATCATTTGCAAAAAGAAGATGTTTCCTATTATCTGGAAATGAGAGACTCACAAATTTTACAGCTGGATGTACAAGCACATGACCATACCATCGTGTCGTATCGATCTTATCGAGATAAGTCAGACCTGCCCGCGTCAGTTAAATTTCCGAAAACCCTTTTATAGAAATACGAAGCCGCGTCTCAAAGTGCCCATCTTCTAGGCCTGATCCTTATCAATAAAGTTCGGGAAGCGACTTCATAAAAAGCAAAAAAAATGTAGACAAGCCTCATTTAAAATCGAGTTTGTCTACATTCCCAAAGCTGACACCCACCAATACTTAGGCGGGTACCAGCTTTTTTATTTTGCTTTTGGCTCTTTCCTCTACAGGGAGAAAAACTGATTTCTTTCCCTCGTTATCCATTCATCTACATCCGCTTCGTCCTTTTTAACCAGCCGGTTAACGAGAATATCATGCCAAATGTAATTTTCGAGAAAATTGATATGGATCGGATCATCCGTGTAAAACGCCGTTTCCCTCGTTTCCGATGCAGGACCGTAAATCGTCTCCGTACCATCGATCGATAAGATGAACCATTCGTTTTCGCCAATATTGTCCACATAATTCGTTTGGCGATGAATCTCTATCCCTGATAACGGCCTTTCAACCTGAAAGGCGATTCCCTTAAGGGTGCAATGTTGAGCTGCTTCTTTAAGCTCCGGCGCGAGTTTTTCGTACATGTTGCTCCATAAGGAAACGACGACCCTTTTCTCGGCTTTTTGAATTAAGGTGCGGCAAAACGATAGGATATGTTCTTCTCCTTTGAGAGTCATTACCCGATTGTCGGACACGGGTCCGATCTTCTCGAATTGCTTAAGTGTATCGCTGATGGATTGGTAGGTGTTGTCCCACCTCGATCGGACGGATTCCAAGAACACATCGACCGGCAGCGGGGAATATTGGATCGAGTCATTGATTTCCTCTTTGATTACGACGCCCTCTTCCTGGAGCCCATTGAGAATTTCATAGATACGCGCCCTCGGAATACCCGATTCCTTGCTAACTTGATAGGCGCTTGCTGGGCCCTGACGAACTAAAGAAACATAGGCCTTTGCTTCATATTGGCTGAATCCGAGAGACTGAAGTTTTTCAATGATATCTTGCATAGGACCTCCTTTTTACATCCCGTAAGTTATATCTATCATACCAAATCTCATTTTGAATGCCATTCGATTTCAAAAGTGATGGGAGGATAGGCCTTCATTTTCTTATTTACAGACGATGCTTTTTTAGTTACTATCTAAATAGTGACTAATATAACACTATGGGTTAAGGACAAAGAAAGCAAGCGATTCATTCTTAATGCCATTGATACGGAGGACTATACAATGGAAGATATACAAATTTCCACACTTTTACTGCTAATGTTTTTCGGTTTTCTTGCAGCATTCATTGATTCTGTAGTTGGCGGCGGTGGTTTGATTTCCATTCCTGCCTTATTATTTTCAGGGCTCTCCCCCGCTGCTGCGATTGCAACGAATAAGTTAGCAAGCTCCATGGGATCTTTAACGAGCACCATTGCCTTCATCCGCTCGGGAAAGGTTGATTTCCGATTGGTTTCCAAGCTCTTCCCCCTTATTTTCATAGGATCGCTTTTAGGTGCATGGGTGGTTAACTTTGTGTCATCGGATTTGCTGAAGCCGCTGATCTTGCTTCTTTTGATCGCAATCGCGATATATACCTTTTTAAAAAAGGACTGGGGACAGAATTCGACCTACTCCAAGCTCACGCTGCAAAAGGCAGCATTATTTGCCGTCGCTATATTCGTTATTGGCTTTTATGATGGGTTTTTAGGGGCTGGGACGGGATCGTTCATTTTATTTGCCTTTTTAATGATCGGCTTCGATTTCCTGCATTCAGCCGGGAACGCAAAATTTTTAAACTTCGGCAGTAATTTGGCGGCATTGATCATGTTCATATTTTTGGATACCGTCAACTTTTCATATGGAATACCGATGGGCATCTCCATGATCGCAGGCGCATTGGCAGGCTCCAAATTCGCCCTCAAGAAAGGTGTGGCCTACGTAAGAGTGTTATTTATCGCCGTTACCGTCATCTTGATCATAAAAAATATAGTCGATTACTTAATGGGGCGTTGATGGGAAAGCAGAAAATAAAATAAAACCGAAAAATCCTCCCGCACAATGTGACATATAGGAATAAATTGGGTATATGATAGTAAAGAATGTGTGGAAAGGTGTGATTGGATGACTGATAAGTGGAATGGCGAAGAAATGGCGGATGTCTCGAAGCAAACCATTATCATTACGGGGGCCAATAGCGGACTTGGCTTCGAGACGGCTTTTGCCCTGGCCGGTAAGGGGGCAGAAATCATCCTTGCTGTCCGGAATGCTTCAAAGGGGGAAAGAGCGCTCGATAGAATCTTTTCGGTCTATCCTAACGCGAATATACGGGTCATGCAGCTGGATTTGAGCGATCTTAGCAGCATCCGGCATTTTGCTGACTCCTATAAGGAAAACTATGACTCCTTATCTGTCCTTATCAATAATGCAGGCGTGATGATCCCGCCTTACAGCAAAACGAAGGATGGCTTCGAGCTGCAACTCGGTATCAATCACCTCGGTCATTTCGCTTTGACAGGACTCCTTCTTCCGCAAATACTAGCTACGCCTAACTCACGGGTAGTCACATTAAGCAGCTTGGCCGCCATCAATGGATTCATCGACTTTGACAATCTAAATGGTGAAAACGGCTATAAACCAATGAAGTACTACGGCCAGAGCAAGCTCGCCAACCTCCTATTCGCCCGCGAGCTCCAGCACAAATTCAACCAGCATGGCGCAAGCTCGATTAGCGTAGCCTGTCATCCGGGGCTTTCCCATACGAACCTCATGTCACGCGGATCCGGCAAACCGATCAATCGATTCGTTCATTATCTATCGAAATCCATTACCCAACCGGCAAGCATGGGCGCACTTCCCACCCTGTTTGCCGCAACGGAGCCTTCATTAACAGGAGGCGAATATATTGGGCCCGATGGCAAGAAAAACAGGAAGGGCTTCCCTAAGAAAGACGATATCATCGATACTCTATATAATGAAGAAACATCGAAAAGATTATGGGACCTATCGGAAGCCATGACAGAGGTCAACTATCGTTTCACGGAGAGCGTTACGCCGAAATGACTCTCACAAAAAAGAAAGAGGGAGCACTATGCTCCCTCTTTTCACTGCGATCATTCAGCGTCGAACACTTCGACTTTTTCCATTTTGTCGCCATTTTTCATGGCTTTTGCCGTTTCAAGCCCGGAAGTCACTTTACCGAAAACGGTGTGAACACCGTTAAGATGCGGTTGTGGTTCATGCACGATGAAGAATTGGCTTGAGCCTGTGTCTTTTCCGGCATGTGCCATCGATAAGCTGCCCGCCTCATGCTTGTGAGGGTTTCCAGCTGTTTCACATTTGATTTGAGTGCCGCTTCCGCCTGCACCAGTACCTGTTGGATCTCCGCCTTGACTTACGAAACCAGGGATGACACGGTGAAAGACCACGCCATTATAAAAGCCTGTGTTCGCCAGATTTTCGAAGTTCGCTACTGTGTTTGGTGCTTCGTTCGGGAAAAGATCGAATTCAATCTTTTCTCCATTTCCCATTAGTATGTATCCTTTTTTAGCCATGTAGAACATCTCCTTTAATATGAACTGAATCAATTCTAATAGTACCATTTTTCGAACAAGAATGAAAAGCGGACGCTACTTATTTCGAACTGTCTCATTATACATATCGATGTAATTTCTTTTATAATGAGGAAGATTGATGATAAAAGGAGGAACGAACCGTGACACAACGATTTGAAGCATTAGTCGTAAACAAGCAAGGAGATCAGTTTACCGTAAATATCCAGCAACTATCACTTGATGACCTGCCGCAAGGCGAAGTGCTCATCCGTGTCCATTATTCCGGGGTGAACTATAAAGATAGCCTAGCCAGCATTCCGAATGGAAACATCGTCAGCACTTATCCGATCAGCCCAGGAATTGATATGGCAGGGGTGGTCGTTTCATCTGAGGATTCACGATTCCAGGAAGGGGACGAGGTCATTGCCACCTCTTACGGAATCGGCGTATCCCAATCAGGCGGCTACAGCCAATATGCCCGTGTTCCTGCAGATTGGATCGTTCCGCTGCCAGATGGCCTATCATTGAAAGAAGCCATGATCATCGGAACCGCCGGATTCACTGCAGCCCTCTCGGTTCTGCGCCTGGAAGAAAATAACCTTGCCCCTGATCAAGGCAGCGTTCTTGTTACCGGTGCCACTGGGGGAGTCGGCAGCTTTGCCGTCTCGATCCTTTCCAAGCTTGGTTACTCGGTGGAAGCGAGTACAGGAAAAGAATCGGAGCATGGATATTTAAAGGAAATCGGGGCGACGTCTATTGTAACTCGTAAAGAGGTCTACGACGGCAACCTGCGCTCGCTTGGCAAACAAAAGTGGAGCGGTGCGGTAGATCCCGTCGGCGGTGAACCTCTAGCATCTGTCCTTAGCCAAATCAAGTATGGCGGATCTGTAGCGGTCAGCGGATTGACGGCTGGCACCAACCTCCCGGCCACTGTCTTTCCTTTCATCCTAAGAGGTGTTAATTTACTAGGAATCGACTCGGTCAATTGCCCGATGGAAACAAGATTGAAAGTCTGGCATCGACTTGCGACCGACTTTAAATTCGATCACCTGGAACGCCTCATTCAGCAAGAAATAACCCTTAAAGAATTGCCTGGCGTTCTCCCGACCCTCTTAAAAGGCGAAGCAAGAGGCAGAACGATCGTAAAACTATAATCCAAAAAGTGACGCGGGCCAAGCCCCCGTCACTTTTCATTGTTCAAACAGCTAGGAGCCCGTGATGGGACGGATTAACGCGTTTTTGGACGAATTATCGCGCGTTCGGACGAATTATACTCTCGTTCGGACGAATTATACTCATGTTC